>JAADFY010000057.1 GCA_013152625.1 Alphaproteobacteria bacterium | reverse complement strand
GAAAACCACTTGGTTTCCGTCGTTCTTGCGCCTGTTATGTGAACAAATTGGCTCATACCATTTCATCTCCGTTTATGGGTCCGGACCCTAAGAGCGGTTACGTTGCGGGTTACACCCAAGGGGCCGGTATGCTACATCGCGCCGTCCGATAAACCCTGTTGGTCTCTCCCATGGCGCTTGCTTTAGAACAAAAACCGGCCCGTAGCCCCGATCGCGGCTTTACCGACCTGTTGGGGCGCAACAGGGGCGAGCTGGCCAAAGCGCTTGGCGAGTGCGGGGTGCCTGAACGCCAGATAAAAATGCGGACCGCCCAGCTGTGGAACTGGCTTTATGTAAATGGCGTCGATGACTTTGGGGACATGTCGAACATGTCCGGGCCGCTGCGCCACGAGATGGCGGCGCGGTTTGCCCTGGCCCGGCCGCACGTGGTCTCCGAACAGGTCTCTGTGGACGGTACCCGCAAATGGCTGTTGCGCTTTATGGATGAAAACACACCGAACCGCCCCCCTGTAGAGGTGGAGACGGTTTACATCCCCGAGGCCGGGCGGGGTACCCTTTGCGTTTCCTCCCAGGTGGGCTGTACCCTTAATTGCAGCTTTTGCCTTACCGGCACCCAGATGCTGGTGCGCAATTTAAGCGCCGGCGAGATCATTGCCCAGGTGTTGCTGGCCCGGCGGGTTCTTGGTGACCTGCCCGGCGGCGAACGCCCCAAAAACGGGCTAGTGCCCAGGGCCGGCGTGCGGGCGATCACCAATGTGGTGCTCATGGGCATGGGTGAGCCGCTCTATAACTACGAAAACGTCAAAGCGGCCCTTTTGACTCTGATCGATGGCGATGGCATTTCGCTCTCGCGCCGCCGGGTTACCCTGTCGACTTCGGGGGTGGTGCCGTTCATTGAGCCGGCGGGCCGCGAAACCGGGGTCATGCTGGCGATCTCCTTGCATGCAGTGCGCGACGAATTGCGCAATGAACTGGTGCCCATCAACAAAAAATGGCCCATCGCCGAACTGCTGGCCGCCTGCCGCACCTATCCCGGCGCTTCCAACGCCCGCCGCATCACCTTTGAGTATGTCATGCTCAAGGGGATCAACGACAGTGATGCCGATGCCCGCGAACTGGTGCGGTTGCTCGACGATATTCCCGCCAAAATCAATCTCATCCCGTTCAACCCGTGGCCGGGCAGCCCCCATGAATGTTCCTCCTGGACCCGGATTGAAAAGTTTGCCGACATTATCAATATCGCCGGCTATGCCTCGCCCATCCGCACCCCCCGGGGCCGGGACATATTTGCCGCCTGCGGTCAGCTCAAATCGGTCACCGAACGCCCGGGCAAATCCAAAAGCGCACCCGCCGCGAGCACCATGGACATCACATCGAAAGAAACACCAGAATGACCCAGAACATTTCCAAGGTGGTGCTTGCTTATTCCGGCGGCCTGGACACCTCGATCATCTTAAAATGGCTTGAAACCGAATATGGCTGCGAGGTCATCACCTTTACCGCCGATCTCGGCCAGGGGGGCGAGATCGAGCCGGCCCGGGCCACCGCCGAACTCATGGGGGTCAAACAGATTTTTATCGAGGATCTGCGCGAGGAGTTTGTCGCCGATTTCGTTTATCCCATGTTCCGCGCCAATGCCCTTTATGAAGGGGTTTATCTGCTGGGCACCTCTATCGCCCGGCCGCTGATTTCAAAGCGGCTGGTGGAAATTGCCGAAGAGACCGGTGCCGACGCCATCAGCCACGGCGCCACCGGCAAGGGCAACGATCAGGTCCGGTTTGAATTGTCCGCCTATGCGCTCAATCCGGCCATAAAAGTCATCGCCCCATGGCGCCTGTGGGATTTACAAAGCCGGACCAAACTCATTGAATTTGCCCGGGACCATCAAATCCCGGTGCCAAAGGACAAGCAGGGCGAGGCACCGTTTTCCGTCGATGCCAACCTGTTGCACACCTCCTCGGAGGGCAAGGTGCTCGAAGACCCCGCCATTGAAGCCCCCGAATATGTCTACCAGCGCACCGTCCGCCCCGAAGACGCCCCAGACAGGGCCCAAAAAATTACCATTGGCTTTGAAAAAGGCGATGCGGTCTCCATTGACGGCAAACCCTTGACCCCCGCCGCCCTTTTAGCCCGGTTGAACGAGCTGGGTGGCGCCCATGGCATTGGCCGCCTGGACCTGGTGGAAAACCGCTATGTGGGCATGAAATCGAGGGGTATTTATGAAACCCCCGGCGGCACCATCCTGCTTGTCGCCCATCGGGCGATTGAAAGTTTAACGCTGGACCGGGGGGCGGCCCATCTCAAGGACGAGTTGATGCCGCGCTATGCCGAGCTGATTTATAACGGCTTCTGGTTTTCTCCCGAGCGGGAAATGTTGCAGGCCCTCATCGATCATAGCCAGCACATGGTCACCGGCGAAGTGCATCTCAAACTCTATAAGGGTTCGGCCACGGTCATCGGGCGCTCTTCGCCGTTTTCGCTTTATTCAGAAGACCTGGTCACCTTCGAGGAAGGCTCGGGCACCTATGATCACCAGGATGCCGAAGGGTTTATCCAGCTTAATGCCCTGCGGCTGAAATCTTATGCCGCCCGCAATCTGGCCGCCGGGCGCAAGTCCTGACACCGGGCGAAAAGCCGCAATTTACTCAGGGCAGCCGGCCCGCAACGATTTCCGCCTCCAGATGGTCCACGACCACCGCCAGCCGCTCATCGATCACCGCCAGCGCGCGTGTCCAGTCCTTCATGGACGCCAGTTTGTCCGCCCCGTCGGAAATACCCCGCAATCCGATCAACGGCACGCCAAAGCGCTGGCAGGCCCGTTTATGCGCATAGGTTTCCATATCGACCATTCCAGCATCTATTCGCCCATAGGCGGAGCCGCTGACCACATTGGCCCCGGTGGACAGCCGCACTCCAGGCACACCGGCCAATTGCGGTGTCATTTCAATATCGACCGGCTGGTCGAGAAACGGCACCTTTCCCTTTTCAAATCCGAGCGCCGAGGCGTCCATATCGCGATATGAAACGTGTGTTACGAGGTAGATTTTACCCTGTTCAAGCCGGTTCGAACCCGCCGAGCCCAGGGATATGACCAGGTCGGGAAGCGCTGCATTCGCCTTTAGTTCCGCCAGGGTTGCCCCAAGCGCCACCGCCGCTTCCACCGGGCCGACGCCGGTAAAAAGCGGGCTGAAACGGGAAGCCATGTGGGCGCCGTATTCCGCCCGCGCCGCCACAACATACAAAAGGCGGCGCCCCCCGATTATTTTTAACTTATAAGCCAACCGGCCGCTCCTGTTTCGCCTTTTCCTCCTGGGCGCTCAGCCAATCGGAGATTACCTCAATTACTTCGGTATCCATGGGCTGGCGAAAAAGCGCCTTGTACGAAAAGAACGTATGTTCGCCGGGGTCCTTGCGCAATATGTGGGTCAAATCGTCGATCATGGTAAAACTGGCCTTGTCGCCGATCAGTGCGGCGATTTCGGCCCCGTCCCCCGGCTTGCACTGAATGTCCTTTTGCGCACCGACGAGAAATGTCGGGATGGTGACTTTGGCGAACAGTTTTCTTGGCTGGATGGCCATGAGTTCGCGCAGCCAGCGGGCCGGCAGTCGGGCCAGGCCGAGCCAGATGACCGGTTTGGTGCTCTTTTTTACCCGCGCCACCAGCTTTTTCTGGGTCTTTGTCGGCGACCCGAAAATCGAGGTAAAAAGCCGCGCTACCCAGGCCTGAAAGCCCTTTTCGTTTGCGATGGCTCGCTCCATCTGACCGGCCTGATCGATTAATACCGTCTCGATAGTGTCGATGAGCGGACACACCAGCACCATGCCGGCGGGATCGGCCAAACGCGCCGCCACCTGTGGCGCAATCAACGTGCCTTCGGAATGGCCGAGCAGATAGAGATTTGAGAATTCGTTCCTTGCGGCCAGAAAATTCGCGCACGCGGTGGCGTCCTCCACCAGATCAAAATGGCCAGCGGAATAATATTTTCCCCCGCTTTTGCCACGTCCGCGCTTGTCATAACGCAGGGTGGCAAAGCCTTTGCGCGCCAGCACCTCTGCCATGGTATTGAATATGTTCAGTTTTATCCCGGTGGTGTTGACATCGCGGTCGAGGGGACCGGAACCGTGTATGAGCAGCACAACAGGATGAGGCCCCGGGGTTTGCGGTGCGCAAAGGGTGCCGGCAAGGGTGATTTCCCCCGACAGAATTTTTACCTGTTCCGATTTCATGACCTCTCCTGTTTGCAAAAATATGGTGGCGCTACCCGCGGAATGCAAAAAAAAGGCCGGTCAGACGACCGGCCTTTTTCAATTCTGGAAGAGCCCGGATCAGATTACCGCGCCAGAACCGCAATCAGCAAAAGCGCCATGATGTTGGTGATCTTGATCATGGGATTGATCGCCGGGCCGGCGGTGTCCTTGTACGGATCACCGACGGTGTCCCCGGTCACCGACGCCTTGTGGGCCTCGGAACCTTTCAGGTGCTTTACACCGTTTGAATCGACGAACCCGTCTTCAAAGCTCTTTTTGGCATTGTCCCACGCGCCGCCACCGGCAGTCATGGAAATGGCCACAAACAGGCCGGTGACAATCACGCCCATCAGCATGGCGCCAAGGGAGGTCAGGGCGGCAGCTTTGCCGGCAATGGCCAAAATCGTAAAGAACACCACGATGGGGGATAAAACCGGCAACATGGACGGTATGATCATTTCGCGGATCGCCGCCTTGGTCAGCATGTCCACGGCCCGGCCATAGTCAGGCTTTTCGGTTCCCTCCATAATGCCCGGCTTTTCCTTGAACTGGCGGCGCACTTCAACCACCACCGATTGGGCAGCCCGGCCAACGGCCGTCATCGACATACCCGAGAACAGGAACGGCAACAGGCCGCCGAACAACAGACCGACAACCACATACGGGTCGGTCAGGGAGAAGGAAATTTCCCCAATCTCATAAAAGAATGTGCCCGGCAGTGCATCTTCGGCAAAATAAATCAGGTCCTGGGTGTAGGCGGCAAACAGCACCAGCGCCCCCAGGCCCGCCGAACCGATGGCGTACCCCTTTGTGACCGCTTTGGTGGTGTTGCCCACCGCATCCAGGGCGTCGGTGTTGCGGCGCACGTCCTCGGGCAGCCCCGCCATTTCGGCGATGCCCCCCGCATTGTCGGTTACCGGTCCGAAGGCGTCGAGGGCGACGATCATGCCGGCGAGGGCCAGCATGGTGGCCACCGCCACGGCAATGCCGAACAGGCCGGCAAGATTGAACGTGATGATAATGCCGGCAATAATGACCAGGGTCGGCAGGGCCGTGGATTCCAGAGATACCGCCAGGCCCTGAATGACGTTGGTTCCATGGCCGGTAATGGAGGCTTCGGCGATGGAATTGACCGGGCGCCGCCCGGTGCCGGTGTAATATTCGGTAATGACCACGATCAGGCCGGTAATGGCCAGTCCGGTGGCGCCCGACCAGTACAGACCCATGGGGGTAAAGCCGCCCAGATCCACATCCATGGACCCGAATACCAGCCAGATGACCGGATATATGGCAATCAGCGAGAGCACGCCGGTGGCAATAATGCCCTTGTAAAGGGCGCCCATGATGTTGTTTGAAGGGCCCAGTTTGACAAAAAAGGTGCCAATGATCGACGTGATGACACAGGCGCCGCCGATGGCCAACGGCAAAACCATGCCGGCCAGTTTCATTTCCTCAGGCAGCATGATGGCCGCCAACACCATGGTGGCCACCGAGGTTACCACATAGGTCTCGAACAGATCGGCGGCCATGCCGGCACAGTCGCCCACATTGTCCCCCACATTATCGGCAATGGTTGCGGGATTGCGCGGATCGTCTTCGGGAATGCCGGCTTCGACCTTGCCCACCATATCGGCGCCCACATCGGCGCCCTTGGTGAAAATGCCGCCGCCGAGACGGGCAAATATAGAAATTAACGAGGCGCCGAATGACAGGGAGATCAACGCATCGATTACTACGCGACTGGTGGGCTCAAACCCGGCCAGCGCGGTCATGTAAAAGAAATAGACGGTAATGCCCAGCAATCCGAGGCCGGCCACCAGCATGCCTGTTACCGCACCGGACTTGAACGCAAGATCAAGACCGCGGGCCAGGGAGGTCGTGGCGGCCTGCGCCACCCGTACATTGGCCTGCACCGAAACATTCATGCCGATAAAACCGGCAACTCCGGAAAGAATGGCGCCAATAGCAAAACCGGCGGCCGAATAGACCCCCAGCAACCACCAGGCGATGGCAAAAATGACCACCCCGACAACGGAAATGGTGAGATATTGCCGCTTGAGATAGGCTTGGGCACCTTCGCGCACCGCGGCGGAAATTTCCTGCATGCGCTCGGTGCCAACATCAGCACTCATTAAGGTGCGGGTGGTGACAATGCCGTAAACGATCGACAGCGCACCGGCGAGTATGATCAGCCAGAGTGCTAAATCCATAAATCCAACCTCGTTTGATTTTTATTCCGAAAAGGCGTCACTTTGGACAGCGCTTTAGCGCACTTGCCATTTTGATCGCCGGGGTGGGCGTGGGTATGCCAAATTGATCTCAATGAGGCAATTGTTTTTGTGTGTTTTGCTGCCTGGGGGGCGTTTTTTGCGTTTTTACAGCGGGATGGCGGTGTAAAAGCTGTTTTTCGGGCCCGGTCAGAAGGCATATGGGCGAATATACTGGATGATGACCTGCTGAGCCACGTAGATGCCGATGAACAGGGCCAGGGGCGACAAATCGATCCCGGATATGTTGGGAATGATCCGCCGGATTGGTCTTAGGACCGGCTCGGTCAGCCCGTTCACGATGCGCCACAACGAGGCTACAAACTGGTTGGAGCTGTTGACCACTTTGAATGCAAACAGCCAGCTCATGACGATCATGATTATGACAACCCACCAATAGAGCTGCAACAGCATCAGCAACACATCGAGCAGGATTCGCATGGAAGGCCTCCGGGTTTTCGCTTTGCGCTTATGTAACCCCTGAAGGGAGCATGAACAAGAGCGGTGACGAGAGGCGAAAAAAACCCGCCCTTCGTTGTCAAAGGGCGGGTTTTGTAACGTCCGGGTACGCAGTTAACTTTTTCCCGGTCAACTGTGGTGTTGCAGGTTGTGTGCCAACTCATGTTGGCGAATTGGCGGCGATATGATGTGGTTTTGATGGTTTTTGCCCCCATATGTGGCAAGTCCGGGGCGCGGTGATGCAGGTTGCATTGCAAAATGCGAAGCGCATCGCGAGGGGCGAGGTGGGAGCCCCGCGAGCAGCCGCCAATAAAAAATCCGAG
>JAADFY010000056.1:376-25186 GCA_013152625.1 Alphaproteobacteria bacterium | reverse complement strand
GCAGGTGCTGAAGTCGGTCATGTCGCGGGAAATATTCCCATGCAGATCAATTACCGCCACCACGGGAATGGACAGGTTTTTCGCCCGCAGCCGGCGATAAATTTCCCCCAGCAGGGCGCCTTCCACATCGTCGCACTGTTTGGCAACCATTGCCCCGTGCAGGACAAGGAAAATCCCGTCGACCCTTTCGCATTCCTGTTCGAATACTTCAAAAAAATGCCGGTTGAAAAACTCGATTGCCTCCTCGGTGACCATGCCCGAAGGGCTCGCCGCCATCTGGATGGTGGGCACGATGCGCCAATCGTTTTCGGCGGCGTAACCTAAAAAACCATCGGTGGGCGAGCCATTGCCGCGATTGCGCGATATGACATCCGGGCCGATATTGATGCCAACGTCATAAAACTGTTCCAGCCCGGTTTTTTGATGCAGGAACGTATGGGTTTCGTGGAAAAGCCCGCCCAGCAGTACCGTTCTTTTTGCCATGTCAGCGTCCTTGTATATGGGCCTCCTCATTTGCTATGTTATAATAATAACCCGGTCAACTTTGCGCCCTGACGGCTTGCCTAATGACGTCTTGGTTATCGAAGGTTTGGCTATCGAAGGTTTGGCCATTGACATCTCGCCATCCATTTCACAACGTCTGCCATGCAGAAAAAATACAGCTTTGCCGAACGTCTGGCGAAGCGCCTCAAGGAAACCCGCAAAGCCAAGGGCCTGAGCCTTGAAGCGACGGCAAATCTGTCCGGGGTCTCGCGCTCAATGCTGTCGCAGATCGAGCGCGGGGATTCCAGCCCGACCGTTGCGACCCTATGGAACCTGACGCGCGCCCTGCAGGTCGATTTTGCCGGCTTGCTGGACGACAACAGCACTGAAAGCAACATCCGGGAAATTTTGCGAGCGCGGCAGACCCCGACGATTGAAATTCGGGGGGAGGGGTGTCGAATTCGTATTCTGAGCCCTCCGGATCAAGCCGGTCGGGTTGAGGTGTACGAAATCTGGTTTTCCGAGGATGGCACGCTGATCAGTGACCCGCACCGGCAGGGCTGTGTTGAGCATCTGACCGTGCTCGAAGGCACCCTGCATGTTACCGCCGGCGAGGATGCCGCCGAGCTGAGCCGGGACGATACCCTGCGCTATTGCGCCGACTGCAGCCATGCCATTCGTGCGGTGGGCGGCCCCGCCAGGGCGCTGTTGATCGTACATAATTCCTGAGAAATCCGCTATAAAGGATTTTCATTCCCATATATTGACAGTCTCGTTAAAGTTGAAATAGTGGGCCCCGGATCAGGAGTGGTGCCATGTCAACAATCTTTCTAGAGCATGTTTCAAATAGTTTGCGCGAGATTGAAGCCTCCGGGCTTTATAAAACCGAACGCGAGATAACTTCGGCGCAGGCTGGCCGGATCGATGTGCAGCATGGCGGCAGGCGGCACGAGCGCGTGGTTAACCTGTGCGCAAACAATTACCTTGGACTGGCCGATCACCCACGGCTGATTTCGGCGGCCAAAGGGGCGCTTGACACACACGGCTTCGGCATGGCCAGCGTGCGCTTTATTTGCGGCACCCAGGATCAGCACCGCAAACTCGAGAACCGTCTGGCCGGGTATCTGGGCAAGGACGACGCCATTTTGTTCGCGGCATGTTTTGACGCCAATGGCGGGCTGTTTGAGCCGCTGCTTACCCGGGAAGACATTTCGGATGCGCTCAACCATGCCTCGATTATCGATGGTATCCGGTTATGCAAGGCGCAACGCTATCGCTATGCCAATTCCGATATGGCCGATCTGGAGGCGCGGCTGACGGAGGCGAAGGCGGCCGGGGCGCGTTTTATCATGATTGCCACCGATGGTGTGTTCTCCATGGACGGGCATCTGGCCAAGCTGCCCGAGATCACTGCACTGGCTGAACGGTACGACGCAATCGTCATGGTCGACGACTGCCATGCCACGGGTTTCATGGGGCCCCAGGGGCGGGGCACACCCGCCCATTTTGATGTGGTTGACGGGGTCGATATTGTGACCGGCACGCTGGGCAAGGCCCTGGGCGGGGCGATCGGGGGATTTATCGCCGGGCCGCAGCCGGTGATTGACCTGTTGCGACAACGGGCGCGGCCTTATCTGTTTTCAAATTCATTGCCGCCCTCGATTGTGGCCGCCGCTCTGGAGGCCATTGATTTGGTTGAGCAAAGCGACAACCTGCGCACCGCGCTGTTTGAAAACACGACCTTCTGGCGTGCCGGGCTGACGGCGCTGGGCTTTGATCTGGTGCCCGGTGAACACCCCATCGTTCCGGTGATGCTGGGGGAGGCAAAGCTGGCCCAGGAGATGGCGGGAAAACTGTTTGACGAAGGCGTGTTCGTGGCCGGGTTTTTCTTTCCGGTGGTGCCTAAGGGCTCGGCACGTATCCGCACCCAGATGAACGCCGCCCTTACCCGAAGTGACCTTGAATTCGCGCTGGTGGCGTTTGAAAAAGTTGGCAAGTCCCTGGGAGTGATCTGATGGGGCGGCCCAATGGCATGAAGGCGCTGGTCAAGGCCCACGCCGCCGAGGGGCTGTGGATGCAGCGTGAACCGGTACCGGACATCGGCGCCGATGATGTGCTGATCAGGGTCAACAAAACCGGAATTTGCGGCACCGACATTCATATCTGGAACTGGGATGAATGGTCGCGCAAAACCGTGCCGGTACCGCTGATCACCGGGCATGAGTTCGCCGGTCAGATCGTTGAGCTGGGCCGAAACGTTACCGATCTGCATATTGGCCAGCGGGTTTCAGGCGAAGGGCACTTGATTGGCACCAAAAGCCGGGCCAGCCGGGCCGGAAAATTCCATCTGGACCCGGAAACCCGCGGGATCGGTGTCAATGAACCGGGGGCGTTTGCCGAGTTCTTACGCCTGCCCGCGTTTAATGTGGTGCCCCTGCCCGACGACATCAGCGACGATATCGGCGCGATTCTGGACCCGCTGGGCAACGCGGTGCACACCGCCCTGTCATTTGATCTGGTGGGGGAAGATGTGCTGATCACCGGCGCCGGGCCGATCGGCATCATGGCGGCAGCGGTGGCCAAGCATATCGGTGCCCGCCATGTGGTGATCACCGATATCAACCCTGTCCGGCTGGATCTGGCGCGCCGGGTCGCCGATGTTACCGCCGTTAATGTCACCAAAGATGATCTGAGCCAGGTTTCCGCCGATCTGGGGCTGGTCGAGGGTTTTGATGTGGGGCTGGAAATGAGCGGCTCGCAGATCGCGCTGGACCAGATGATCGGGGCCATGGTCATGGGCGGGCGTATTGCGATGCTGGGCATCCCGCCGGGAAAATCGGCCGTGGACTGGTCCTCCATCGTGCTTAAATCGATCACCATCAAGGGCGTCTACGGGCGTGAGATATTCGAGACCTGGTACAAGATGCTGGCCATGGTGCAAAACGGTCTGGATGTCAGCGCCGTTATTACCCACCGTTTCAGCGTCGATGATTTCGAAGCCGGGTTTGCAGCGATGAAATCGGGTTCCAGCGGCAAGGTGGTGCTGGACTGGAGCGGTAGTTCGGCATCGTGAAATATCGGCACCGGGGGCGATGATGGATGGTGAGCGCCCCACGGTTGGGTATGAACCAGCCAACAATCCCCCTTCGGTCATTGGGTCTTGGTTGGCGTCCGGTTGATCGTTTGGCTGGATTATTCTGCCAAAATGGCATTGTATAAATCTGACGGAGTGTAACCCATGTTCAGGGCCGCTCCGGATCGTTCAGACAGGAACCGGCGCTTGTAAAGAAATGTCAAATTGAGAAAGGTGGGCGTAGCGAATGGAAATCAAATGGCTACATGATTTCCTGGTGTTGAGTGCCGAGGGAAACTTTCAGAACGCGGCGGAGTTGCGCGGGGTCTCGCAGCCTGCATTCAGCCGCCGCATACAAGCGCTGGAGGTCTGGGTCGGCGCGCCTTTGATCGACCGGAACAGTCGGCCTTCACACCTTACCAAGGCTGGAAAGCTGTTTCTTCCCGCAGCGCAGGAGATTGTTGATCTGGCCGGGGCGGCCCTGGCGGAAGTTCAATCGCAGGTTCTGGAAGAAGAGGAGCGTTTGTGCTTTGCGACGTTCAGCTCCCTGGCCCAGATTTTTATTCCCGGCTGGCTGAAAAGTCTGCGCTCGTTAAGTGATAGCAGTCAGTTTGTTGTCAAAACCGAATTTGATAAAGTCGAAGACTATTTTGCCGTTCTGGAAAAAAATACCCTGGACTTTTTTATCTGTTACGAAGACCCGGCCCATAAACTGAATGAGGACGAGTTGGTATTCGCCTCGCTTAAGCTGGGTGCGGAATCGCTGGTCCCGGTGGTAAGCCCAAAAAGCGACGGAACCCCGAGCTGGTGGTTGCCTGGTGAGCCAAACGGTAATATCCCCAGTCTTCATACCCTGTCCGAACGGACCCCGTCGCCGGTCCGGCGCCATATGGAAAGCAGGTATGGCAATCACAACTTTGTGTCTGTTTACGAATCTTCGATTGCGTCGACATTAAAAGCGATGGCGATTGAGGGGTTTGGTCTGGCCTGGATTCCGAGTGCCCATATTGTTGACGATCTTGCCAGCGGCAGGCTGGTCCGGGCGGCTGAGCCAAAAGATGACATTCTGGTCGATATCACGATCTACCGTTGTTTGAAATACAGCGAACCCAGGGTGGAAAAGTTCTGGAATATCTTGCTGCAACAACAGGCGCGCTCGTCCGAAGCCGGTCAAACCGCGTCAGACTAGCGGCGCGATGAGCGTCAACAGTTCAAGTCTGCCGGTCTCATTCCATGGACCATATTCTGATAACTGTTCGGTATAGGCAAACAGAACCATGCGTTTCTTGCATAGTCAGTATCGATATTGATATTGGACACCTCGGATGTTGGCTTCCAAGGTTGGCGGCAGAACAGAATTGGGGATTTTTTTGAATCCTGACACTTGCTTGGCAACAAATGCCGCGCTGGCCGTATTGGCCAACTCGGGCACGCAATTCTGCGCCTTTTTGTCCCGGGCTTCAATGGTCGCAGCCGTGCCTGCGAAGCGCCATTGTAAACGGGGCATTAAATATCTTGGGAGGAAGTAAAATGACAACAACCAGAATACGACCGCATGGAGCGGCCAGTGGACCAGGCAGTGGTCTGCTCAGATCAGCCAAGGCGCTGATGGTGGCGGCAACGCTTTCCGTTTCGTTTGGGGCCGGGGCTGCCATTGCCGAACAGGATGGCCGTACCAACCTTAGAATCGCGATGCCGGGAACCTGGGCGTCGCACGGTCCGACAGCGACCAACAATTTTGGTGCGCGCGTCATTTATTCGATCTACGACAGGCTGGTATGGCGTGACTTTCTGTCCAATCCCGACGGCAGCGGGATAGAACTTGTGCCCGGTCTGGCAACATCGTGGGAGCAGGTCACACCCACCGAATGGGATTTTACCATTCGTGAAGGCGTCAAGTTCCACGACGGCACCACAATGACCACCCAGGACGTGGCGTTCTCGATCAACAACACCTACGGCGAGGGCACCGAGCCGTTTGCGGCCTCAGGCACGATTGCCAGTGTGGTGGCCGTCGATGACAAGATCGTTCGGGTCACCACCAAAAACCCCGATCCGGCATTGCTGGCGCGCATGGCGACAGCGATGGGCAATATCTATCCGCAGGCTTACTACGAGAGTGTCGGTAAAGATGGCTTTGGCCGTGAGCCCATCGGGACTGGCCCGTATAAATGGGCTGGCCGTGTGACCGGTGAATCCATCAGGCTTGAGGCGTTTGATGACTACTGGGGCGAGAAACCGCCACTGAACAGCATCACCTTCCTTGAGGTTCCCGAAACCTCGTCTCGGATTGCCGGCCTTCTGACCGGTGAATACGACATTGTCACGTCCTTGCCGCCCAATCAGACCGGGCCGATCGACAATGACGACGCCACGGAAATCCGTTCGGTTGCCGTTGAGAACGTGCACATGATCACCTTCCGTCAGTCGAGAGAGGGTAATGTGGCCGCCGACAAGCGGATCCGCATCCGCAAGGCGATGGCACTGTCGCTGGACCGGGAATTGATGGCTGACAAAATCTGGAACGGCCTGACAGTAGCGGGAACCTATGATTTCCCGGGTTATGGTGAATATTACCAAAACCGTCCCGCTCTGCCATTTGATCCTGAAGGCGCAAAGGCGCTGATGGCTGAAGCCGGTTACAACGGTGAAGAAATTCACCTTCGCGTTGTCAGTGGCTGGTATGTCAACATGGACCGGGCGATGGCAGTCGGGCTTGAAATGTGGAAAGAAGTCGGTCTGAATGTCCGGGTCGAGTTTGTCGAAAACTGGGGCCAGATGGGTGAGGACAACGACGGTTACGCCAGTTCTGACAACATGTGGATGACTGATCCCGGTGGTGGCTTGTGGTTCAGCTGGGGTCGCGAAGGCGGACACCGTCTGAATGACTGGCCTGAAAAGGGCGTTGTTCCGGATAACGTCCAAGCGTTTGGCACTGCCATCGAGCAGGGCTCGGACTTTGAGACACGCGCTGCAGCATACAATTCACTGCTGGACATTTGGGACGATGAAGTGCCATCAATCCTGCTATATCGCCCGGTTGAAGCCTATGGCGTGCGCAAGGACCTGGACTGGACGCCTTACACGTTCTTCTGGATGGACTTCCGTGCCAACAACGTCGAAGACAATGGCTAATCGACGCTGACATGAAACGGGTCGGGCCGATGGCAATGCCTTCGGCCCGACCGCAGATTCTTAAAAGCGCGTGGTTTCCCTGAAGGGAGCGTCGGAAGTTGACCCGATATATCCTCATCAAAATTCTGCGAAGTGTGTTCACCCTGTGGATCGTGGTGACGGCGGTGTTTTTTGTGCTGCGCGCATCGGGCGACCCGCTTTTGAGCGTATTTTCGCTGGGCACGCCCGAAGCCACGCTGGATGTTTTCCGGGTGAAGTGGGGCATCGACAAATCAATGTGGCAGCAATACCTGATCTATGTCGGCGATATATTCCGCGGCGATTTCGGGACTTCGTTTTTCGACGGCAGGCAGGCGTGGGATATCGTCATGGAGCGGCTGCCCAAGACCTTATTGCTTGGCGGCACAACCTTTAGCGTCAGCGTTGTTGCAGGCGTTCTGCTCGGGGCGCTGGCCGCCTTGAAACACGGAACGCTCTGGGACCGGGGCATCATGACGGCGGCGGTGGCCTCGTTTTCGATGCCCAGCTATTTTCTGGCGCTGCTGCTGATCCTGTTTTTTTCACTGCACTTGCGCTGGCTGCCCACGGCGGGGGCCAGCACCTGGCAACACCTGATCCTGCCGGCGGTTACGCTGGGACTGACGCTGGCAGGCTCAATCGCGCGGTTTACCCGCTCGGCAATGCTGGAAGTTCTGCGCCAATCCTATATGCGCACCGCCCAGGCCAAGGGGGCGCCGAAGTTTCGCCAGATTGCATGGCATGCCCTGCCCAATGCCGCTATTCCGACGGTGACGGTGATCGGTTTTCAGCTCGGGTGGCTGATTGGCGGCTCGGTGGTGATCGAGACTGTTTTTTCCTGGCCCGGCGCCGGGCGCCTGTTCATCACCGCGGTTGGGGTGCGCGATTTTGCGGTGGTGCAGCTGTTTATTCTGATGGTGGCGTCGACCGTGATCGTGGCCAATTTGCTGGTGGATATTCTTTACGGCGTTCTTGATCCCAGGATCAGTGTTACCGGTGGCTCAAAATGAGGCCTGGCACATGAGTTCGCAGCACGCAGACCCGGACACATCCGGCAAGGTGGCTCCGGCGCGGCGGCTTTCGCTGATCAAACGCTGGGGCCTGGCCGGTGAGTGGCTGGTGATCGCGGCGATGGTCTATATCGTCTTTGTCCTGTTTGTCGCGTTGTTCGGATTTACCTTTCAGCCCTATCCGCATACTCAGACCGATCTGTTCAACCAGTTGCAGCCGCCGGTTTTCATGGGCGGTACCTGGGAGCATATTCTGGGCACCGATGACCTGGGACGGGATGTTCTCAGCCGGTTGATCAAGGGGGTGCAGCTAAGCGTGCTGATCGGCGTGATCGGCACGGCAATCGGCGCGGTGCTGGGCAGTTTTCTGGGCATTGTTGCGGCCCATTTCCGCGGCTGGGTCGAGGAGATCTTGATGATGCTGGTGGATGTGCAGGTTTCCCTGCCGTTCATCATCTTTGCCCTCGCGGTGCTCGCTTTTGTCGGCAACAGCCTGACCATTTTGATCATTGTCGTCGGTATCGATGGCTGGGAACGATACGCACGTCTGGCGCGTTCGATGGTTTTGTCGGCCAATCAAAGGGATTATGTGCTGGCGGTGCGCTCGCTGGGGCTGGGCCATTTCAAGATTTACAGCCGTCACGTTCTGCCCAATATCATGGGCACCCTGATCGTGCAGGCCACCATCAATCTGCCGGGGGTAATCTTGCTGGAATCCACGCTGAGTTTTCTTGGCCTCGGGGTGCAGCCGCCGCTGACCAGCCTGGGCCAGATCCTGGGTGTAGGGCGCGACTATCTGATCCTGGCGCCCTGGATCGCGGTGGCGCCAGGCATGGTCATTTTCTTTCTGACCCTGTCGATTGCCATTGTCGGCGACTGGCTGCGCGACCGGCTGGACCCGACCCTGAAATGAGCGGTCCGGCAACCCCACTCGCAGGCAAACCCGACGCGGCGCGCGAAACTCCGTTGCTGGAGGTGCGCGATCTTTCGGTGGTTTTTGATATGCCGGAAGGCACGGTTGAGGTTGTCGATCAGGTGAGCCTGACGGTCAGCGCCGGGCGGACGCTCGGCCTGGTGGGCGAAAGCGGCAGCGGCAAGAGTGTCACCTGCCTGGCAGCGCTTGGCCTGTTGGCCGCGCGCGGACGGGTGACCAGCGGCGAGGTCATGTTCAATGGCCGCGATCTGTTGACCATCGACGAGGCCGAGATGTCCAAACTTCGCGGCTGCGAGGTGGCGATGGTATTTCAGGACCCGATGGTGTCGCTGAACCCGGTGCGCACCATCGGCTGGCAAATATCGGAGTCTTTGTTCCTGCATCAGGGCCTGACCCGCGACAAGGCGAAGAAACGCACCATCGAGTTGCTGGATCTGGTTGGCATTCCCAATTCAAAAACCCGGTTTGGGGAATACCCGCACCAGTTTTCGGGGGGCATGAGCCAGCGGGCAATGATCGCAATGGCGATTGCCTGCGAGCCGAAACTTCTGATCGCCGATGAACCTACCACCGCCCTGGATGTGACCATTCAGGCGCAAATCCTTGAATTGCTGTCGGAACTGAAAAAAGAACTCAATATGGCGCTGATTCTGATCACCCATGATCTGGGGGTGATCGCGGAAGCGGCAGACGATGTTGCGGTGATGTATGCGGGGCGCGTGGTCGAGGAAGCCCCGGTGCTGGAACTGTTTGATACGCCCTTGCACCATTACACAAAGGGCCTGCTCAACTCATTGCCGCGGGTGGATCGCAAGGTTGACCGGCTGAGCGCCATCGACGGTACCGCCCCGCCGCCGCAGGAGTTTGTATCGGGCTGCCGGTTCGAGGCGCGCTGTGATCATTGCGATGACAGCTGCTCCGGCAAACGACCGTCTTTTGTCGACATTGGCACCACCCGCCGGGTGGCCTGCTTACATCCGGTGGTTGTGACATGAACAAAGCGGCAAACAATGAACCCGAAATCCTGATGCAGGTGCGTGATGTGGTGCGCCGGTTTATCGGGCCACGCACGTCGTTTTTCGGCCCGCGCAAAATCGCCCATGCAATCAACGGTGTGTCGTTTGACCTTTATGCCGGCGAGACTTTGGGGCTGGTCGGTGAAAGCGGCTGCGGCAAGTCCACTACTGGCCAGCTGATTTTGAACCTGATGGAGCCGACCTCCGGGTCGGTGACTTATCTTGGCCAGGAAATTACCAAGGTCAACAAGACGGAATGGCGCCGCCTGCGCAGTGAAATGCAACTGGTGTTCCAGAATCCGCTGGGGGCGCTCAACCCGCGCCTGACCATCGGTGCGCAAATCCGCGAACCGCTGGATATTCACGAGATCGGCGATCCGGGGGATCGCGATAAAAAGGTGCTGGACATGCTGGAGGCGGTCAGCCTGCCGGCCCATCTGCTGGAACGTTACCCGCATCAGCTTTCGGGCGGCCAGCAACAGCGCGTGGTGATCGCCCGCGCCCTGATCATCAGCCCGAAACTGGTGGTCTGCGACGAAAGCGTTTCGGCGCTGGATGTGTCGGTGCAGGCCCAGGTGGTCAATCTGCTGGTCGATCTTCAAAAAAAACTCGGGCTGACCTATTTGTTCATCACCCATGATCTGAGCGTCGTCCGCCATATTTCCACGCGTATCGCAGTGATGTATCTGGGGCGCATTGTTGAGCTTGCCGACAGCGATACACTGCTGGAAAATCCGCGCCACCCGTACACCAAGGCCTTGATCTCGGCGGTGCCGGTGCCCGATCCGCGGGCCCGCGCCTCGCGCGCCACGATCACCGGCGAGCCCCCGAACCCGTTCAACCCGCCCTCGGGCTGTTCCTTTCACGCCCGCTGCCCCCATGCCGACAGCAAATGCAACACCGACCTGCCCGAATTCCGCACGATCGGCGAAAATCACAGCGTGTCCTGTCATCACGCCGAACGGCTTAGTCAGTCTGCACCTGACGCCACTTCAAGATCGAACTGAGGGCTCCCGGCCATGCCCACCAGCTTTTTCACCGCCAACGGTAAGTTCCACCGCGGTAATCTGCACACCCATTCCACCCAATCAGATGGTGTTCTGACCGCGCAGGAAGTCTGCCGCCGGTATCAGGATGAGGGCTATGATTTTATTGCCCTGACCGATCATTTTGTCGGGTTGTTCGACTATCCGATCACGGACACCACGGGCTACTGCAACGGAAAATTCACGACCATTCCGGCGGCAGAACTACATACCGGTGTCATGGAAAATGGCAATTTATGGCATTTGCTGGCCATCGGCCTGCCCTTTGATTTCACACCGCCAAATGCACCGCATTTCAAACCGGTGGAGGGGGCAGAATCCGCCGCGGACATCGCACAGCGCGCCCGAGAAGCCGGCGCGTTCGTGGCTATTGCACACCCCCATTGGTCCGGCATGACCGAGGCCGATGCTCGCACCATCACCGCTGCCCATGCGGTGGAAACCTACAACTACGGCTGCATTGTCGACAATGATCGCGGTGAGGGTTTTATCACGCTGGAACATTTGTTGAACGGCGGCCGGCGTTTGAACCTGATCGCCGCCGATGATGCCCATTTCAACACACCGGACCACTTTGGCGGCTGGGTGATGGTAAAAGCGAGCCAGAACACCCCGGAAGCGCTTCTTGAGGCGCTGAAAGCGGGGGAATTTTATTCGAGTACCGGCCCGGAAATTAAAGATATCCGCATTACCAGCGATGGCGTCGAGGTTGATTGTTCCTCGGCTGTGACCATTGTCGTTCAGGGTAAGGGCACGTCGATGGCAACCCTGCACGGCAGGTCCATGACAACCGGAAAACTGTCTTTAAGCCGTCTGGCCAATTCGCCCTGGCTGCGCATTACGGTCATTGACCGTGCCGGAAAACGTGCCTGGTCAAACCCGATCTGGATCGGCGACCCGGGAGAATTCCCGCCGGAATGGGGCGTAAATAACTGAGGGCCTCACCTTTTGGGTCGCGCTCCGTCCTCGTTGTCGGGCTGGCATGTATAAATTGTGAGCGTATGAGTTCTTTCACTCTTGGAGATCCGCAGCTTCACCCTCCTCACTCTCCCTTTGGGCCATCTGAATTTTGTACCGGGTATAAAGTTTGTCCAGATGCGAGATCAGCATCTGAGTTTCATATTTCTGGGGTTCATCCAGAGGCAGCAGGGGCGGCCGGCAGGCATCGGTTTCAAACAGGCCCTCGATCTGGCGCAGGCGTTTGAAAAAACGAATGCTGGTTGAAATATGCTGGTTGGAAAAGGCAAGAACCGGCAGGAGATCGGCGTGAAGCTGGCGGGCGCCGGGTTCATCGTTACTCTGGAACCGGCGATAAATCTCCACATAAAGCGGTTCCATGCAGGTGGGCATAAATCCGTGTATCCCCCGGCGCAGCCCCTCGATCATTTGCAAAACCGCCCAGCCGCCGCACACGTGCAGTTGCCCTTTTGTGGCTTCCAGTACCGCGCTGTATTTCGGGCCGGCCGGCGCCACCTCGATTTTAAGGCTGGCAAACCGGGGCACACGTTCAAACAGGTCGACAATTTCGGGGACAGGCAAACCCGGCCCGGACCAATCGAGATCCTGGATCATGAAAAAATCCGGCCCGGCGGCGCCGATTTCGTCAACCATGGCCAGCCGGTCGGCCCGGCTTTGGGCGGGCAACTGGCATAATATCCCGTTGGCACCGATCTGGGCGGCATGGTCGGCCCGCGCCAGACGCACCTCTTGCACCACATCGCTCACCGCGACCACCACCGGTATGCGACCGCCGGCGTGCAAGACCACGCACTCGGCAATCTCGCGCTTCTCGCTTTCGCTTAAAGCGTCTGCCTCGCTGGCCACCGCGAGGCACAAAATGCCCGCGCAACCGGTGAAAACGCAATGGTCCACAAGCCGGCGCAGGGCCATCAGATCAACGGCTCCGTTCGCGTCAAACGGCGTGTTCAGGCTGGGCACGATACCGCGCAGGCCAACCGGGCAGGGGTCGGTTGCCGGTTGCAGATGTGACTTCCAGACGGAATTTCTGGCCACAGCATATCCTTTTCTGCCGACGGGACAGCGCTACTATAGCGCGCACAAAGACGTTGAAAAAACAAAAAATGCAGACCAATGATGGTACGACAGGAAGTCGATTGAATTTGGATAAAAAGAAGAAAAACAGATGAAAAACTCCAGTCCTGTCGCACCGGGTACGCCGCCACCGGCCGAAGGGGTGATCGTTGCCGCGTTAACGCCCATGGACGCGGGGCTGAACATCCATGCCGAAATTTTAGCCCGGCACTGCGTCAACATGCTTGATGGCGGCGCCAGCCGCGTGGCGCTGTTTGGCACCACCGGCGAGGCGCCCTCGTTTGGTGTGGCCGAGCGCCGGGATGCCCTTGACCGGATCATTGCCCATGGCGCCCCCGCCAATCAGTTGATGGTTGGCACCAGCGCTGCTGCACTGACCGATGTGATTGATTTATCCCTGCACGCCCTCGATGCGGGCTGTGACGGTGTTTTTTTCATGCCGCCGTTCTTTTTTCGCGGGCCGGACGCCGCCGGTGCCATGGACGCGATGGCGTGGATACTAGCCCGGGGATTGGCGATGTTTCGGGCCGGGTCAGCCTGTACAATTTTCCCGATCTGGCGGGCTCCATTATTGATCTTGACGGGCTGGCCGAACTTCTGGCCGCGTTTCCCGATGCCATTGGCGGCATGAAAGACAGTTCCGGGGATCTGGCATTTTCAATCTCTTTGGCCAAAGCGCTGGGGGGCCGCCGCCTGTTTGTCGGTCATGAGTATCAGGCCCGGGACGTGGTCGCTGCGGGGGGGCATGGCATGGTTTCAGGGATTTCAAATGTGCGCCTGGCCAGCCTCATAGATTTTTTAGGCGACGGGCCGGGCCAGGCAATAGCCCATCAAAGGTTGCATGATGATCTGGCCGCGCTTGAAGGTTTATCGATTATCCCGGCGTTAAAAGCCTGGATGGCAAAGGCGACGGGGGAAGCGGCCTGGGGCCGGATGCGACCACCCTTGCGGCCCTTGAGCCCGGATCAGGCAAAAAGGTTTGTGGGCCTCTAAGCCCTATTTCGCGAATTTACCCACATACTCGCCAATCCGGGCAATGGCCGCTTCGATATTGTCGATGGAGTTGGCATAGGAAAAACGCATGTACCCCTCGCCCAGAGTGCCGAAATCGGGGCCGCCGATCACAGCAATTCCGGCCTGTTCGAGCAGTTCGCTGGCCAGAACTTTTGCCGGGCGCCCGAGGGCGGAAACACTGGCATAGGCATAAAAAGCACCCTTTGGCAGGGCGCAGCTTATCCCCGGCACCTGGTTGAGCAGGTCAACAATGCGTCGGCGCCGGCGATCAAATTCGCCAACCATGTGCGCCACCGCATCCTGGGGTCCGGTTAAAGCCTCAAGGGCACCATACTGGGCCGGCGCGTTTACGCAGCTCCAGGAATTGACCGCCAGTTTGCGCGCTTTTTCAAAAATCGGCGTCGGCCAGACCGAATAGCCCAGCCGCCAGCCGGTCATGGCATAAGTTTTCGACCAGCCGTTGAGCAGGATCAGCCGGTCGGCAATCTCGGGATAGGCTAAAAGGGAGGCATGGGTGGCGCCATCATAGACCATCTGATCGTAAATCTCGTCGGAAAGGACCGCCACATGGGGGAAATCGGCCAGCCCGGCCACCAGCCGGTCGATTTCGCTTTTCGGGGTCACGCCGCCGGTGGGGTTGGCCGGTGAATTGATAATCAGCAGCCGGGTTTTTGGTGTGATCAGCGACAGGGTTTCATCGGCGGAAAACGCAAAACCGTTCTGTTCGCGAATGGGCACCGGCACCGCTGTGGCGCCGGTAAACTCGATCATCGAGCGGTAGATGGGAAACCCGGGATCAGGATACAGCACTTCGGCCCCCGGTTCGCCGAACATGAGAATGGCGGCAAACATGGTGACTTTACCGCCCGGCGTGATCAACACATTGGCCGGGGAAACGGTGGTGCCAAAGCGGCGCAAGAGATCCGCCGCAACCGCTTCACGCAAGGGTTCTATGCCGGCGGCGGGGGTATAGCCATGGTGCCCGTCCCGCAAGGCTTTAATCGCCGCCTCGACGATATTTGGCGGTGTTTTGAAATCGGGCTGGCCGATGCCAAGATTGATGATGTCGCGGCCGGCAGCGGCCAACTGGTTGGCCCTGGCCAAAACCGCAAAGGCGTTTTCATCGCCAATCCTGTCAAATCCCGCAACCGTTGTCAGCACCTGCCCTCAGCCTCGTTTTCCCGTTTTTTTCCAATACCCAGTGATGGCATACTGGCCTCCATGCGCCAAGGCTTGCTTTGCCTCTCGCATTCCTTCATGCATTCCCGCTTGCGGGACCGGCGGTTTTTGTTAGGTTTGTTTGACCGCAACCGGCGGTGCGAAAGTTATTCAGGGGCCCTTGATGAGCGTAAGTGCAAACGAAATTATTACATTCTGGTTTGAGGAACACGGGCAGGAAGACTGGTTCGGCAGTTCGGAGGAGTTTGACCGAAAAGTCAGCCTCAGATTCACCGAAGTACAGGCCGCTGCCGCCCGGGGCGAACTCTGGGACTGGCGCCAGTCTGCGGTTGGCCGGCTGGCTGAAATTCTCGTGCTGGACCAGTTTTCCCGCCAGCTTTTTCGCGGTCAGGGCGCAGCTTTTGCCACCGATCCCATGTCATTGACCCTTGCTCAGGAGGCGATCGGACGCGATGACGTGCGGGCGCTCGACAAGGACAGGCGGGGCTTTGTCCTGTTGCCGTTCATGCACTCGGAATCCTTGGCTGTCCACGATGCGGCGCGGCCACTGTTTGACGACCATGACGATCAGGACATGCTCGATTTCGAGCTTTTACACCGGGACCTGATCGTCAGGTTCGGCCGTTATCCGAAACGCAACACGGCGCTGGGCCGCCAGTCGACACCGGAGGAAATCGCCTATATCGAGGACAGCGGTGACCGATTATTTTGAGTGATCCAGGCAACCATCGTCTGCCTGCCATATTGATCCGGCAGAGACGGATTTTTCCAACAGGAATTTTGTAAAAAGAACATGATCCGTCAAGCCCGACCCATATTTGCCCTGCTCGCTTTGCTGGTGCTGGCCGCATGTACCGACAACGGACTGGCCCCGGGCCTGACCGCCCGGCTGGACAGTCCGGGGGCTGAAATGGACCGGTCTGTCGCCATCGGTCTGATCAACGATCTGCGTGCCGCCCGGGGGGCGGAACCGGTCCGGCTCGATCCGGCGCTGAACGTGGAGGCTTCAAAAGCGGCAGCCCTTTATGCCCGCTCCGGCTCGATCAGCGCCGGTCGCCGGGCACTTGGGCCGATTAGGGTCCGGCTCGCAACCAAGGGGCACGCCGAAGAAAAAGTAAGTGCCGGCTACGCGACATTTTCCGATACGTTTTCAGGTTGGCGTGGCAACCCCGGTGATACCCAGGCCCTGACCGTGTCCTGGGCCACCCGCGCCGGTCTGGGGGTTCATTATGATGCTTCGTCCGAGTTTGGCACCTATTGGGTTTTGGTGCTGGCCGCCGAGGAACAAAACGCTGAAGGGGCCGGGCAGGCCGGCTAAGCGGACAATGTTTTCAGGTGGGGCTTTGGGTTAACCGGGCGAGCTGGCCGAGGGCCCATTCCGCTTCCGCCCGCATTGGCGGGGCGATCACCAGTTGGCCGAACCGGCGCATTTGCGGCAAATACGGAACGAGCACCCTGTCCGCCTCCGGCCCGGCACCGGCAAGAGTCCAGGTACCGCCATTTTTACCCGCTTTTCGAAGTGCCGAGCCGGCCAGAACCATGGCGGCAAGATTGGCGCGGGCATGTGGCTTAAGGCCATACTGCAACAGCCGGGCGGCACCGCCAGAGTGCACCACAATCGCTGCAGCCAGATCTTTAGTGCCGGCCCGCAACCTTAAGGCCCGGATTACCGGCACATCGTCCTGGGCGCGCAACAGGCGCGACATCAACCGTTCGTATAGAGCATTTCCTGTTTTGACAGTTGCAAAACAGGGCTCCAAATCGTTACCTGGTCGCGTTTCCGAATCGGATAACCGGGCCCACTTATCCTGGAAACGCCCCGGGGAACTGGCGTGGACCAAAAACTCCGGGTTCTGTTTGTGCCCAAAGTTCCACATCCCCTCAAACGCCTGCAGGGTCGCTTCGATGCCGGGCCTGTCCGCCCGTTCGATGTATTTCAGTGTGCCGTGGGTTGTGGTCAGTATCGCCCGTGCCCGCTTGAGCCGACCGGCAAGCTGTTTTGTAAGTTTATTGCTTTTGCCGGACAGGATCGGGCGGTCGCGGGCCCCGAAGGAAAGGGCTTTCATGCCCTGCCGGGCGGCCGCTTTGGTCAGCAATTTGGCGACTTTCCCATCCAGGTCCACCTGGGGAAAAATAACGCCACCGGCCTGCATCAGAGCGGCCACAAGTGCTTCGGCGGCACCCGGTGTTGAACGGTCGATCAGGGGGGTGGCATCGAAATGATGGGGCCTGCAAAATGCGCGGCCAAGCCGCAAGGGGGCACCCAGCGTTCCGCGCGGTGTCGACACGGGTGCAAAAGCCCGCAACACACCGTCCGGTCCATGAACCAGCACAAGGTGTATCTGGTCCGCCAATGAGCCCGTTTCGGCAAGGGCGGCCAGCACGGTGGGGCGATAAAATACGTTTTGCACCATCGCCAGACTGTTTAACGCCTCGATTTCAAAATCATGGCGAAACAGATGGGAAAACGGCACGATGCGGGCGACAAACTGCCCGGCCCGTATCCGGCCGGGAACCGAGGGTCCCGCCATGATCGGGCGCGCGGTTACAGTCGCTAAAACACTCATGATTCCCCCCCCGGAATCCGGCGGAATACGCACAATAGGCTGGCGGCTGTTAAGCACAGGTTTGGCAAACAGGCGGCAGGCACCGGATTTGCCCGACAGGCTTAACCAATTGCCAACACCGGGGCCGGGGAGCGAGATCAAATTACAGCCGGGCGCCATTGACCGAGTTGCCCGTGGCTGCGAATGGGTGCACATGCGCGCTCATCTGGACACACAGGGGCTGGCCTGCCCGTTGCCGGTTCTTTTGGCCCAAAAACACTTGAGGGCAATGGCTGTTGGCGACCGGCTGACCGTTACCGCCACCGATCCGCTGGCCCGGATTGATCTGGCCCTTTTTTGCACAAAAGAGGGACACGGGCTGATTTCGGTGCGCGAGGAACACGGGGTTTTGTTTTTCGAGATCGAGAAACGCCACTAGTGGGGACGTGGGTGGGGCAGCGGCACAGGTTCGGCATTGGGGTCGGGGGTGGGGGGTACAAAATCATAGGCGGGCCGGGCCCGGGGCCAGGGCACATCCCGCATGTCCCCCAGGGTGGTGACGCGGACGACGCGGCCTTCGCTCTTTTCGCCGAGGAAACTGGGCTGCCCATTCAGGCCGGCGGGAAACGAGGTCTTGCGCTCGGCCATATAGGGCCTGGCTTCGGCGCCGCACAGGCGGGGGCGCATATTGACCGGTGAGCGGGGCAGATTTTCGATCGCATCGACCCGCCCGCCGCGATTGGTGCGCCCGGCAAACCCCTGGGCCAGAAGCGAAGCGGCCATTTCGCCGCGCTCCCGGGCCGAGACGCCGCCTAAAACAATGGCCATCAGCCGGCGGCCATCGCGGTTGGCCGTGGCAACGATATTGAGGCCGGAGGCGCAGATATACCCGGTTTTCATGCCCGTAGCGCCTTCAAAACGCTCCAGCAGATCGTTTTGTGACTCAAGACTTGTTTTACCAAACTGGACCTCGCTAGTGGCGAATATGGGCGCATATTGCGGGTATCGGCGAAATATGGTCAGCGCCAGAATGGCAAGATCCCGGGCGGTGGTTTTCTGATCGGGATCAAAAAGCCCGTTGGCATTGGCGTAGCGGGTGCCGGTCAGGCCCAGCACGGCGGCGTTCAGGTTCATTTCGGCCACAAATTCGCGCTCGCTGCCCGACAGGGTTTCAGCGATGGCCGTGGCCACATCGTTGGCTGATTTGACGATCAGCATGTACAAGGCATCTTCGAGCCGCAGGGCCGTGCCCACGGGCACCCCAAGCCGGGCGGGGGGCGCTTTTCGCGCCGTGGCCGACATGATGATGGGCGTATCCAGCGTGGCCCGGCCGGAAGCGATGGCTTCGAAGGCCACATAGGCGGTCATGAGCTTGGTCAGGGAAGCGGGATACCAGGGCTGCCCGGCCTCGTTTTCAAACAGAACCTCACCCGTGCGCATGTCCATAAGCAGTTGCGGAATAGCCCGGGCCGGGACCGTTAATGCCGCCCACAGCGCAAGGCATAAAATTCCTGCTCCGATGCTCTGACGCATTGGCACGGTTGGCCTCCAACTGCCCGGTATTTCTGATCCAGACGATTTTCTTATCAAGCCCTCGCAGGCGTAACAATGGCGATCGGCGCCCATCCACGATCAATAAACAGCGAGGTGGGAGTTTCATTGTTTTCTCTCACGCC
Source organism: Alphaproteobacteria bacterium (assembly GCA_013152625.1). Classification (GTDB taxonomy): domain Bacteria; phylum Pseudomonadota; class Alphaproteobacteria; order Rhizobiales; family Devosiaceae; genus JAADFY01. Next base: position 6,004 of record JAADFY010000056.1, on the reverse strand, counting down.
GAGTTCGCTTTCGCTCACCGGCTCCGAGGGGCGGCCTGAAGGGCCGCTCCGTCCTCGTTGTCGGGCTGGCATGTATAAATTGAGAGCGCGGGGTGCTTTTGCCTTTGGAGATTCGCAAACTGCCGCCAAAAGTAGTGCCTTTGTTTTTTTCCTCTCACGCACTCTTTTTATCCTCGCGCCGGACGAGCTGGTCGCTTTTGCTCACCGGCTCCGCGGGGGCGAACATGGTGCAGGTGAGAGGAATAACCTCGAACCTGAACCAAGGGATGCGACCTCAGCCCCGGTGCCTTTGCACCGCCCCGCCGGGGGCGTGAGCTTAAGCGAACTGCCGTGAGGCAAAAAAAGGAGCGCGCGGGAGCAAAATATGGTGCGGGCGGTCGGACTCGAACCGACACTCTGTTGCCAGAACCAGATTTTGAGTCTGGCGCGTCTACCAATTTCGCCACGCCCGCAGCGATTGTTCGTCAGGCGCCGCACTTAGAGCATGTGTCTACCGGGGTCAATTGCCCTTTGGTGAACGCCGGGTCGCTGGAGTGGGCCCCGGGCCATTGACTTCCCCCGCCGCCTCGATAAACGGGTGACGCAATTTGATTTGCCCGCCGGAAAGGAAACGCTTCTTGTTACGCCGCCTTTATGACTGGGCCATGGGCCTGGCCGCCGGACGCCATGCCCCCGCCGCTCTTGGCGCGGTTTCGTTTGCCGAAAGCTCGCTGTTTCCCATTCCCCCCGATGTCATGCTCATACCCATGGTGCTGGCCAATCGCAAAGCCTGGTGGCGGCTGGCATTGCTGTGCACGGTGGCCTCGGTTCTGGGGGCGCTGGTGGGGTACGGAATTGGGGCGCTGCTTTTTGAAACCCTGGGCCGGCCGATCCTGGCGTTTTATGGCGCCGAGCACAGTTTTGAGCGTATCGTTGGCTGGTATGCCCAATGGGGCTGGCTGGGGGTGCTGGCCGGCGCCATCACCCCATTGCCCTACAAGGTGCTGACCATTTTTTCCGGGTCGGTGGGATTTTCCATTCCTTTGTTCATCGCGGTTTCCATTGTCGGACGGGCGTTGCGGTTTTTTCTGGTCGCTGGTCTGATCTACTGGATTGGGGAGCCGATCCGTGAGTTTATCGAAAAACGGCTTGGTCTCATGTTCGCCCTGTTTATCGTATTGCTGGTGGGTGGATTTGTGCTTTTGCGCGTAATTCTGCCGGGATAGGAATTTGGGGAAAAATATGTCTGTTTCCGGTTCAAATCGCAATCTGGGCATGGCCGGGTTCATCATCGGCAGCCTTGCGCTTCTTGGTGCGTTCGGATTTCAGTATATCGGCGGGTTTATGCCCTGCGAGCTGTGTTACGCCCAGCGGGTGCCTTATTTTATCGGTCTGCCGGTTCTGGCGGTGGTTTTGATTTTCTGGCGCCGTTCTGGTGTGGCGCTTGGCGGCACACTGGTTGTGGCGGGAATTTTCGCCTGGGGCGCTTTTCTGGGCACCTATCACGCCGGTGTGGAATGGGGCTTATGGCCGGGGCCGGCTGGGTGTTCGGGCACCGGGGCGGGCACGGCGTTCGAGCAGCTTGGGGATTTGAGCAATTCCCGGGTCGTGCCTTGTGATAAGCCGGAATTTCGATTTCTAGGCATTAGTTTTGCCGGATACAACGCACTGATTTCGGCACTGGTTGTGGCGCTGCTGCTGGCGTCGGCCCAGGGTGTTTTCAAAGGCAAAAAGTCCTGAGGGCCGCCGGTTACGGCTCCAGTTCGGTATCCCAGTACAAATAATCCATCCAGCTTTCATGCAAATGATTGGGCGGGAACGCGCGGCCATTATTGTGCAGATCGCGCACGGTTGGATGATAGGGGGTCTGGGCGGGATACATTCCGATTTCTCTGGACAGCCTGTTGGCCTTGGTCAGATTGCAGGTAGCGCAGGCGGCAACCACATTTTCCCATGTGGTGCGCCCGCCCCGGGAGCGCGGGATTAAATGATCAAAGGTGAGTTCTTTTTTATCGCCGCAATACTGGCACTCGAACCGGTCGCGCAAAAACACGTTAAAACGGGTAAACGCGGGGTGCCGGGCCGGCCTGACGTAGGATTTCAGCGAGACCACCGAAGGCAGGCGCATTTGAAATGACGGACTGCGGACCACCCGGTCATACTGGGAAACAATGTTGACCCGGGACAGGCATACCGCCTTGATCGCGTCCTGCCAGGACCAGAGCGATAAGGGATAATAACTTAAGGGCCTGTAATCGGCGTTTAGAACCAGCGCCGGCAAGCTATCCGGTGACACGTGTACGTTCAACCCAACTCCCCGACCACCAGACCCGGACCTGAAAACCTGCCGGTACCACCAACATTGCCGGCCTACTCTAGCCTTTCACGGTGCCTGAGGGAATGACAAAGGTTGCAGGGTGTCAAAAGGCCGGTCCAAATTGACCTAGGCTTCGAACACTTCGCCCATGAAAGTGGTGGCAAATTCCAGGCCCTCCCGGGTAATAGTGTGGCCCTGGCCGGGGGAGATATGCAGGCGGGTTTCAACCCCCAGTTTTTCAAGCACCCGGGCCGCAGCGCGGCTGCCCTCGACCGGCACCACCGGGTCCAGTTCTCCGTGGGCCAGACACACCGGCGGCTTCGAGGCGATTTGCTTTTCCAGGAGGTCAGAATCGGCAATCAGGCCTGAAAATGCGACGATACCGGCCAGGGGCTCGCTTTGGCGCAGCCCCACGTGAAGGGCCAGCATGGCCCCTTGGGAAAACCCGATCAGAACTGTGTGTTTCGCCGCCAACCCGGTTTGGCCCCACAGGTCGGCAAGCAAAAGATCGGCGGCAGCTTTGGCCCGCTGGACGCCGGCGAGGTCGGGGGCCATTGACACCAGATCCAGGGCGAACCATTGCCGGCCCATGGGGGCCTGGTCACACGGTTCGGGCGCATGGGGGGACACAATCAGGGCGCCGGGGAAAAGCGGACGCCACTGGCCGGCAAGGCCAATCAGATCATTGCCATCGGCCCCGTATCCGTGCAGCAGGACAATGATGTGTTCTGGTGGCCTTTTTTTGGGCGCCGACATGGGTCCGGACAGCTTGGGTCCCGAGAGCTTCTTACCGGACAGTTTGGAACCGGCCAGATTTTCACTCAATTGCGTATCTCCCATTCAAATTTTTCCGATACCGCCCGGGCGGCAAACCCGCGCCACAAAAGCCGCGCCGCCGCGCCGCCATAGGGCGACCACACCTGCGCTGTTTTGCGGGTCACCGGCTCGCTGGCGGGTGCCGGCCAACCGTTCACATGGGCGACCATCTTTCGCAATACCAGATCGCCGGCGGGGAATATATCCGGGTGCCCAAGCGCCGAAAGCAAATAAAGATCGGCGGTCCATTGGCCCACGCCGGTAAACGCGGTCAGTACCCCCGCCGCTTCGGCCGGCGGCAAGCGGGCAAGGGCAGTATAGTCGAGCTTTCCATCCAGTTCCGCCCGGGCCAATGTGTAAAGCGTCGCATATTTGGCGTTCGACAGCCCGCAGGCACGCATTCTCGTTTTTGGCGCAGCCAGAAAACGGGTCGCCTCAAGGCGACCCAGTTCGAGTTGAAGTCGGCTCAAAGTGGCCGCAGCGCTGGTCACCGACAATAGCTGGGCGTTGACAATCGCTGACAGCCCGGCGAAGCCTTTGGGGCCCCGGCGCAACGGTACCGGCCCCCACCGGGCGCGCAAGGGCCCCAGACGGCGATCCATCCGGCACAATTCGTTCAGGTGCCGGTCCAGTATTTCAAGGTTCTCAATGCAGTTTTTTATGGCCATCGGCGGTTATTCCGGTTTCGGCCAGTGCCGGCCAGTTTTATGAGCGCCCATGGTGAAGCAATTGTCCGGTTTGCGCCAAGCCCCAACGGCTATTTGCATCTTGGTCATGCCTATTCGGCGCTTTTTTCCGCCAATCTGGCCGCCCGGCTCGGTGGGAAATTTCTGGTGCGGATCGAGGATATCGATATGGGGCGGGCGCGGGAAAAATTCACCGATGCCATCTTTGAGGACCTGAAGTGGCTGGGACTGACCTGGCCGGAGCCGGTTCGTTTTCAATCCAAACATTTTGATGCCTATGGGCGGGCGGCACGGCGACTGGCCGATCTGGGGCTTTTGTACCCATGCACATGCACCCGGGCACAACTGGCAAAGTCCCCGGGCAAAAGGACCGCCCCGGATGGTGGCGCGCTTTATGGCGGGACCTGCCGCCTAAATTCCGCTGACGCGAAAGCGCGAACTATCTCCGGTGCCCCGTTCGCCCTGCGGCTGGACATGAAAAAAGCGCTCGCACGTGCCACCGGAATGGCCGGTCCCCTTACCTGGCGGGAGCTTGGGGGGGACCAACTGACCGAAAAAACCGTGCCAGCCGACCCGGGCGCCTGGGGTGACATCGTTGTGGTGCGCAAGGGGGTGCCCACCAGCTATCATTTAAGTGTGGTGGTGGATGATGCGGTGCAAAATATTACCCATGTCACACGGGGCAGCGATCTTTATGCGGCCACCGCCATTCACCGGGTGTTGCAGGTGCTGTTGGGACTGGCGGAGCCAAACTATGCCCATCATCGGCTCATTGTCGATCACGAGCGGCAAAAGCTGGCCAAGTCGAAGGGGTCAACCGCGCTGCGCGATCTGCGGGCGGCGGGCTGGACCCCGGCCCAGGTGCGGGCCGAACTCTCGGTCAGAAAATAAAGGCGGGATTTTTTTCCTCTCACGCACTCTTTTTCTCTCACGCCGAGTTCGCTAACGCTCACCGGCTCCGAGGGGCGGCCTGAAGGGCCGCTCCGTCCTCGTTGTAGGGCTGGCATGTATAAGCGGCCAACCAAAGTGTTCTTTCACTTTTGGAGTTCCGCATACCGCCCAGACTTGTCCTTGGGGTCATTGCGAGGCGCGACAGCAACGAAGCAATCCAAATTTCTGAGAAAAATCAAACTGGATTGCCGCGCTCCCTTAAAGGTCGCTCGCAATGACGAAAAAAGAAGGGCTCGCACCTCGGATTCTATAATAGCGGCTGCTCGCATAACGGCTCGCACCTCGCCGGGGCTACGGGGCGAATTTTGTCGTCGGGCAGATAAGAGCGCGCTGTCAGCTGGACCGCCTGTTCAAAAGGGGTGTGAAAATCGGCGCCGAGGATGGCGTCCAGCCGCGGATCAACAAGCCGGTGGGGCTCTAGATAAAGATAACGCATTTTAACCAGTTCGCGCACCACAGGCACAAACCAGCCGATGACCCCCATGATCGTCCAGGGCAACTGGCGTACTTTTGCCGGGCGGGCCAGCACGGACTGCACGGCGCCAATCAATTCGTGCCCGGTGGCAAAATGACCCTCGAAGTGGAAATTTTCAAAGGCAGAAAATTCGCCCCTTGCCGCTGCCAGACGCACATAGGCCCGGGCAACGTCGGGCAGGTAGGCCCAGGTATGACCAATTGAAGGATCGCTGAAATTCTGGAGGACGCCTGATTTGATCCGGGCCAGAATGGCGAGATCAAAGTTCGTACCGACGGCGCCGGGGGCATAAAAATCCCCCGTCCGCACGATAATGACCCGGATGTCGCCCGCCGCCGCCACCGTTTCAAGCATGGTTTCCATCCGGGCGCGAATGTGCCCCTTTTCCTTCTCCGGGCGCTGGG
>JAADFY010000056.1:0-300 GCA_013152625.1 Alphaproteobacteria bacterium | reverse complement strand
CCTTGAGGCCATCGAGCACCGACGCCAGCAAAGCCTCGGCTCGCCCGTTTTCCCATTTGTCGTAGGGCAGGTTGAGGGCGTTGACCACAATATCGGCGCCCTCGGTGGCCCGCGAGATGTCGGCGGGGTTCTCGGCGTCCCCGGCGACAAACCGGACGCCGCGAATTTTTGCCCGGTCGGTGCGGCCAAAGCCGGTCACCTGCCAGCCGGCGGATACGAACGCTTTTGCGATTTCGCCGCCAATGCGGCCGTTGATCCCGAGAATGGTTACGGTGTTGGTCATGTTGTTCTCCACTGGTT
>JAADFY010000055.1:14593-21366 GCA_013152625.1 Alphaproteobacteria bacterium | reverse complement strand
AGGGTCATCATGCCCGGCCGCACCTATCGCTGCGACAGCGACCAGACCCACACCCCCATGTTTCATCAGGTCGAGGGGCTGGTGATCGATAAAAGCTCCCATATCGGCCAGTTGCGCTGGGTGCTTGAGGAATTTTTGAAAACCTTTTTCGAGGTTGAAGGGGTCACGCTTCGTTTTCGCCCCTCGTATTTCCCGTTCACCGAACCTTCCATGGAGGTCGATGTGCTGTGCGACAGGTCCGGCGATCATGTAAAAATCGGCGAGGGGTCCGACTGGATGGAAATTTTGGGCTGCGGCATGGTTCACCCCAATGTGCTGAAAAACTGCGGTCTCGACCCGGACATCTATCAGGGCTTTGCCTGGGGCATCGGCATCGACCGGCTGGCCATGCTCAAATACGGCATGGGGGATTTGCGCGCCTTTTTTGACGCCGACCAGCGCTGGCTGCACCACTACGGGTTCCCGCCCCTTGATTTGCCCACCCTGTTTGGAGGACTAAGCGCATGAGCCACACCATTGAGCCCACCACCTTCATTGTCACCGATGTCGAGACCGACGGCCATTCGCCCCTGCGAAATTCCATGCTTTCGTTTGCCTCGGTGGCTATCGATTATGACGGCACCGTCCACGGCGAATTTGAAACCGTGCTCGAGCGCCGCCCCGAGCGCCAGCCCGACCCCAAAACCATGAAATGGTGGGAAAAGTTCCCCGAGGCTTATGCCGCCGCCACCGCCAGTCCCAAACCGCCCCAGGTTGAAATGGCCCGGTTCGCCGACTGGGTCGAAGCCCTGCCCGGCCATCATGTTTTTGCCGCCGCCCCAGTCATGTTCGACGGCCCCTGGATCGATCATTATCTCGATGTGTTTGCCAACTCCCGGGCGTTGGGCGGCCCCTATACGGGCCGGCAACTGTTTCGCGGCGGCGGCGTGTGCCTGTACACCATGGCCGGCACAATGCGCGGTATGGATTATCTCAACTGGGGCATGCAGCGGGCACCAAAAAGCTGGTATGGCGACATTCCCCATACCCACAAGGCCATCGACGACGCCCGCGGTTTTGCCAGGGTGCTGGTCAAACTGTTCGAGATGAACCGGCAACTGCCAAAAGTTGAAAATTCCAGCGGTGCCTACGAATGAAATTCACCCATGAATGGCTTAAAACCCATCTCAAAACCGATCGGCCGGCCAAAGAGATCGCCGACACCCTGACCATGGTCGGGCTGGAGGTCGAAGGCTATGAGGATCAGGCCGGCCTGCTCGCCCCGTTTGTGATCGCCGAAGTGATTTCAGCCCATCAGCACCCCGATGCCGACCGGCTGCGCGTCTGCATGGTCAATACCGGCACTGGCGAACCGGTGCAGGTGGTGTGTGGCGCGCCCAATGCCCGCACCGGCATGAAGGGGGTGTTTGCCGCCCCGGGCACCGCCATTCCGGGTACCGGTATCGTGTTGCAAAAAGGGGTGATTCGCGGCCAGGCCTCCAACGGCATGCTGTGTTCAGAGCGCGAACTCATGCTGTCGGACAACCATGAAGGCATCATCGATCTGCCCGCCGACGCCCCGGTGGGCGAAAATTACGCCGCCTGGGCCGGGCTGGATGGCGTCATCTACGACATTGCCATAACCCCCAATCGCGGTGACTGCACCGGTGTTTATGGCATTGCCCGCGATCTCGCCGCCGCCGGTGCCGGCGATCTGATCGACATCAAGCCCCCCCGGGTGCCCGGTACCGCCGGCAAAACCCCCATCGCCATCGAGTTGCGATTTAGCGGTGATAAAAACCCGCCCTGCCGGCTGTTTGCCGGTCGCCTGATCAGGAACGTAACCAACCGCCCTTCGCCGGAATGGCTGCAAAAGCGCCTGCGGGACGTGGGCCTGCGCCCCATTAACGCTTTGGCCGATATTACCAATTTTATCTCGCTGGATCGGGGCCGACCCTTACATGTTTATGATGCCGACAAGCTTTCCGGCACTATTCATGCCCGGTATGCCAAAGCGGGGGAAAAGCTGGCGGCCCTGGACGCCAAAACCTACGATCTGGACGAGACCATGTGCGTCATTGCCGACGATAGCGGCGTGCTTGGGTTGGGCGGCGTCATGGGCGGCATAACCACCGGCTGCACCGATACCACCACCAGCGTTTTCATCGAATCAGCCTGGTTCGACCCTGCCTCCATCGCCCGCACGGGCCGCAAAACCGGCATTGTTTCGGACGCAAGATATCGCTTTGAGCGCTTTGTTGACCCCGAGTTTGTCCGCCCCGGCCTCGAGCAGGCCACTAAAATGGTTCTCGATCTGTGCGGTGGCGAGGCGTGCGATACCCGTGTTGCCGGCACCATGGAACCCACTGAGACCGTCATCGAGTTTCCTTTGTCCGAAATAGAGCGCCTTACGGGGCTGAAGGTGCGCACGGTTGAAATCAAGGTAATTTTGTCTCGGCTCGGGTTCTGGATGTCAGGCAGTGGCGATGTGGTCAAGATCGCGGTGCCCTCTTGGCGGCCCGATGTTACCTTAAAGGCCGATATCGTTGAGGAAATCATGCGCATGGTCGGGGTTGACCGGGTGCCGGTCACCCCCCTGCCGCGCTTGTTTGCCGTCGCCCCCAAAGTGCTCACCCCGGCCCAGACTCGGGCCCGCAAGGTCCGCCGGGCCCTGGCGGCAAGGGGCCTGGCCGAGGCGGTCACCTGGTCGTTTATTTCAGCCCCCCACGCAAAAATGTTTGGCGGCGGCCAGCGCGAGCTGAAACTGGCCAACCCCATTTCAAGCGATTTGACCGACATGCGGCCCTCCTTGTTGCCCAGCCTTTTAGGTGCCGCCGGCCGCAACGCCAGGCAGGCCATCCGCGATCAGGCCATCTTTGAGCTTGGACAGATTTTTTTAAGCGACCAACCGGCCGGCCAGCGCAATTTTGCCACCGGCTTGCGCACCGGCCTTGCCCACTCGGAGGGCGTGGGCCGCCACTGGAGCCGACCCGACACGCCCGTAAGCGTTTACGACGCCAGGGCCGATCTGCTGGCCGCCTTGAGTGCTGCTGGCGTAAATACCGGCAATGTCCAGATTGTCGCCGAACCGGCCCCCTGGGCCCATCCCGGTCGAGGCGGGCGTGTTCAACTCGGTCCGAAAATCATTTTAGGCTGGTTTGGCGAAGTCCATCCCGCTGTGCTGGACGAGTTTGATCTCGAGGGCCCTGTTGCCGCCTTTGAGGCCGATCTGGGAGCGGTGCCCGAACCAAAGCCGAAATCGGGCCGCACCCGCCCGCCTTTGCTGGTTTCGGGGCAAATGCCGGTTCGGCGGGATTTTGCTTTTGTGGTGGAAAACTCGGTGGCGGCTGAAAAACTGCTCAAGGCGGTGCGCACGGTGGATCGCAAACTGATCACCAACATCACCTTGTTTGATGTCTATGAAGGCGAACATGTGGGCGCAGGTAAAAAATCCATTGCCGTTGAAGTCACGTTGCAACCGGGGGAAAAAACCATGACCGACGCCGAGATCGAAGCCATCGGCGAAAAAATCATTGCCGCGGTTCAAAAGGCCACCGGGGGAACGTTGCGCGCGTGAACTGAAAAATTGGGGTTTTGCCACGCTCCCCATTCGTGGCAAACTGGGTGCGCCAGTTTCCTTGCCAAATGCCGGAAATGATATGCCAGCCATTACCAAAGATGATTTCATCGGCTCCATTGCCGACGGATTTCAGTTTATTTCCTATTACCATCCCCTCGACTACGTAGAGGCGGTGGCCAGGGCCTACGAGCGCGAGCAAAGCCCGGCGGCAAAAGACGCCCTGGCCCAGATTCTGACCAATTCGCGCCTGTGTGCCCAGGGGCATCGGCCCCTCTGTCAGGATACCGGCATTGCGGTTGTGTTTTTGAAAATAGGCATGGATGTGCGCTGGGACGCCGATATGTCGATAACCGACATGGTCAATGAGGGTGTCCGGCGCGCCTATACCAATGCCGACAATCCCCTGCGCGCCTCCATTCTGGTCGATCCCGCCGGGCGCCGCACCAATTCAAGGGATAACACCCCCGCCGTCATCCACTTCGAGATGACCACCGGCGACACGGTCGAGGTCACCGTGGCCGCCAAGGGCGGCGGCTCGGAGAATAAAGCCCGGCTGGTCATGCTCAATCCGTCCGATTCCATTGTCGACTGGGTTCTAAAAACCGTGCCCGAACTGGGCGCGGGCTGGTGTCCGCCGGGGGTTCTGGGGCTGGGCATCGGCGGCACGCCGGAAAAAGCCATGCTGCTGGCCAAAAAAGCCATCATGAGCCATGTGGATATTCACGAACTCATCGATCGCGGCCCAGCCTCTACTGCCGAGGAATTGCGCCTTGAACTGTTTGAAAAGGTCAACGCCTTGGGTATTGGCGCCCAGGGGCTGGGCGGCCTGACCACGGTGGTCGATGTCAAAGTGCTTGAACACCCCACCCATGCCGCCTCCAAGCCGGTGGGGCTTATTCCCAACTGCGCCGCCAACCGGCACGTGCATTTCGTGCTTGATGGCCACGGCCCGGCCGAACTCACCCCGCCGCCGTTAAGCGCCTGGCCCGATATTGGCTGGCAGCCGTCGGCGGATGCAAAACATGTCGATCTGAATACACTGACCCCTAAAGAGGTCGCCTCCTGGCGGCAGGGCGAACGGTTACTGCTGACCGGCAAAATGCTGACCGGACGCGATGCCGCCCATAAACGCATTCAGTCTTTGATCGAAAGCGGGCAGGGTCTGCCCGAGGGCGTCGATTTTAACAATCGGGTTATTTATTACGTTGGTCCGGTAAACGCTGTGCGCGACGAGGCGGTGGGCCCTGCTGGCCCGACCACCGCCACCCGCATGGATCAGTTCACCGAGATGATGCTCGCAAAAACCGGTCTTTTGGCCATGATCGGCAAGGCCGAACGCGGCCCCACCGGTATCGAGGCGATTAAAAAGCACAAGGCGGCCTATCTCATGGCGGTGGGCGGCGCTGCGTATCTGGTGTCCAAAGCCATACGCCATTCCCGGGTCGTCGCCTTTGAGGAAATGGGCATGGAAGCCATTTACGAATTTGACGTCGAAAACATGCCCGTTACCGTGGCCGTCGATTCATTGGGTCAGTCGGTCCACGAGATCGCCCCGCGTATCTGGCGCAAAAAAATAGCCGAAGGTGTCTGAATAAATGACCGCTCAACGGATAAACCCGCCTGAACCGGTATCTGTATATCTGGACCCTGATCAGCCCTTGCGCCGTCTGCCGCCCCGTCCCGAACTTGTGCGTCCTGAAAAATTCATGGCCCAGTTCGAAGACCGGGCCCTGTTTTACGACATTTTCCGCGCCGGGGATGGCAAACGGGTGTTCATGCTTGGACCCATTGAGCTAAATCTTGGCCGCTATTATTCGCGATTGCGGGTAACCGGTCACCCTTCGGGCAAAACGGTTCGCTTCAAACGGGCCCCTTATGTCAAGGCGAGCCTGCTTGGCTGGGTCACCCTGCCACCCCAGGATACCGAACTTTCGTTCCAGTTTGCCGGCCAGCATTTTCGGGTGCCCATTGCGGTCAATCACGCGGAACTGTTTGAAAACCAGCGGGTGGCCTTTACCATCAATCAGAACAATGAGTTACGCTGGATCGCCGACTGGGCGGAGTTCTATGTCAAGGAGCATGGCGCCACCGCAGCGGTCATCTATGACAACCGGTCAGACCTTTATTCGGTGGCCGACGTTGAAAATGCCCTGGCTGCGGTTTCCGGCCTGAAAAAATATATGGTGGTGCCCTGGGACCATCCATTCGGCGCCACGGATCCGGCCTGGCGCGGAAAGGCCCGGGATTGGGCCCGTTTCGCCCAGCCGGTGCTGTATACCCAGTTCATGCACCGGTTTGCCTGGCGGGCCGTCTCGATAGTCAATGCCGACATTGATGAACTGGTTATCTCCTCAAAACGACGCTCTATTTTTGAAGCCGTCGAAAACGCCCGGTTTGGCCTGATCAAGTTTCCATTCAAACTGGTGGAAAACATCACCGACACCCGCCCCGCAGAGGCGCGCCACCGGGACTATCTGGCGTGCGAACGCGGGTTTGTAATTAATCCGCGGGCGTTGCGAAAGTGGGCCATGGCCCCGGCGCGGCTGTGGCTGCGCGGGTTGCCGGTGCTTCCGGTCAATCACAATGTTCTGCATGCCATATCGGGCAATACCACCAGCGACGAATTCGTCAATTACCATTTCAAGGCCATTACCTCGGGCTGGCGGTCCAAACGCAACAGCGGTGATCTTGCCACCAATGCCCTCAAGCGTGAAACGGCCAGCCGGTTTGACGCCGGTCTGCACCTTCAGGACCCGCTGCTTGTCGCCACCATGGGCGAGACGTTTGGCAAATCCGCGTCACCGGCGCAACCCGATAGCAAGGCCGCCCAATGACCAAAGCCGCATTCGAGACATATTCGGTTGTTGCGATGTATAAATTTGTCGCCCTGCCTGACCGTGCGGTGTTGCAACCGCTCATCCACCGGTTTTGCGCGGATCGGGACATTCTGGGCCTGTTGCTTCTGGCCCCGGAGGGGTTTAACGGCACCCTGGCCGGCCCGCAGACATCGATTGAGGCGCTGGTTGCCTGGCTGGCCAGCACGCCGGTGTTGGCGGGGCGGTTTGACGGTGCCGAGATTAAATATTCAAGCGCCCCAAAACCACCCTTTCGCCGCTTAAAAGTTCGCCTGAAGGCCGAGATTGTCACCCTGGACGCTCCCGAGGCCGACCCCACCGAGTGCGTGGGCACCTATGTCGATCCCATGGACTGGAAC
>JAADFY010000055.1:7387-14520 GCA_013152625.1 Alphaproteobacteria bacterium | reverse complement strand
GCGGCGCCATAAACCCAAATACAAAGAGTTTTACCGGGTTCAAGACCTTTGTTGCCAACCATCTCGATCCGGCCACCACGCCCGCTGTTGCCATGTTCTGCACCGGCGGCATCCGATGCGAGAAGGCGTCCGCCTATCTGCTCGCCCACGGCTTTGAGCACGTCTATCACCTCAAGGGCGGCATTCTGGCCTATCTGGAGCGTTTCCAGGATAAGTGGACCCGGTTATCCGGTTCGGAAACGCGACCAAAAAAAGACCAAGAGCCCTGTTTTGATTCCATCAAAACAGGATATGCTCGAAAAACCGTTCCCGCCGACCAGAGTCAGTGGGAGGGCGAGTGTTTTGTTTTTGATGAGCGGGTCTCGGTCACCCATGGCCTGGTGCCCGGAACGGCGGTTTTGTGCCGGGGGTGCCGCCATCCGCTGCTTCCCGCCGATCTCGGCCATCCCGACTATGAGGCAGGCATCAAATGCCATCACTGCGCCGGAGCGGGGGCGAAAAAACACGCCCGTGCCGCCCAGCGTCACTATCAGATCGAACTGGCGGCGGCCCGCGGGCAGATGCATCTGGGCACCCGTTCCAGCGTCGGGGAATAAAAATCAGGCGGGTTGCGGCGGGTCGCAGTCATTCAGCCTGAGCGCCAGCAACCGCAGGTCCAGCCAGCGCCCGTTCTTGAAACCCACCTCTTTTAACAGCCCCTGTTCAACAAATCCCAGGGTTTCATGCAACCTGACCGAGCCGGCATTACGCCCATCGATACCCGCGATCATGGTATGGATGCCGGCGGCCCGGGCCCTTGCGATCAACTCAACCAGCAACGCCGTGCCAATGCCCCGGCCCTGGGCATGGGGCCACACATAAACCGAGTGTTCCACGGTCAGGTCATACCCCGATTTGTCCCGAAACGAACCGTAAGAACCATATCCGGCCAGCGCGTCGTCTTTGTCCCGCGCCACCACAACGGGGTGCCCGGCGGCGGTTTGTTTTTCAAACCATTCCGTGCGCTGTGCCAATGTCTGCTCTTGGCTGGTCCACAGCGCATCAAGGTTGCGCACCGCATCATTATGCACTGCGAGCAGATCATCCAGATCGCTAACTTGCGCATTACAAAGGTTGATCGCCATGCCCCGCTTCCCCGTTTCGCCCGTATCCGGCTTTGCTCCGCCGCGCTGCCCGACGCAACCAACGATCGCTTTGCCGGTCTTGCCTATTGTCCGGCGCACTCATATGACCTGATAGATACCCCGGTAAGGATCGGGGAGCGATGATATTTATTTATGAGGGGACGTGCCGGCTTGACGAAATCTGACGACATGTTTGACTTTGTTATTGCTGGGGGCGGCTCTTCGGCCTGTGTGGCTGCGGCGCGGCTGGTGGGCGAGTTCGGCTTTAAGGTTCTCGTGCTCGAGCGCGGCGTGGCAGACCGGGCCGGCAAAATGTCGGTACCTTACGCCCACATGAAAATGGCCGGTCGCGGCCGGTTTTTTTCAAATCACAAATCGAGCCCCCAGCGCCGTCTGGGCGGTCGCGCGCCGTTGATTGCAGAACCAAAGGTTCTCGGCGGCGGCAGCACTGTCGGTGCCATGATCTACCTGCGCGGCCAGCGCGAGGATTTTGACAGTTGGGCCTATTATGTGGGGCGGGGGACCGGCTGGTCCTACGAGGATGTTTTGCCCCATTTTACCGCCCTGGAGGCCAACGAGACATTCAACAATCATTTTCACGGTATCAACGGACAAATACCGGTGTCCGGCCCCGGCCATATCTGCCCCACCACCAGAAAATTCCTGCTTGCCGGCCAGAGCCGCGGCCATGACCTGAACCCCGATTTTAACGGTGAGCGCCAGAACGGGGTGGGGCTGTTCCAGCATACCCTGGGCACCATCGACCAGCGGATGGTGCGGGCGGATGCCTTCAAACGTCTGCTGGCCCCCCTTGAGGGCAACCCCAACCTTGAGGTGCGCACCGGAGCCCGGGTCACCCGGGTCGCCATGGAGGGCGGGCGGGCCGTCGGCCTTGAATATGTCATGGGCGGGCGGAGACAAACGGTGCGGGCCGGGCGCGAGGTTCTGCTCGCGGCAGGCACCTACAATACGGCAAAACTGCTTATGCTGTCGGGCATTGGCGGCGCCGCGCAACTGCGCGAGCATGATATCCAGGTGATCGCCGATCTGCCCGGGGTGGGCGCCAATGTCCAGGACCATCCCCAGGTTCCAGTGGTTGCCGCCACCAGCCCCGACAGCGGCTATTTTGAGCATTTTACCGGGCTTGGTCGCTATCGCAGTGCGGCCCAGTACCGGTTTTTCGGTTCCGGCCCGGCCACCAGCCCCGGTGTGGAAGCGGCCCTGTTTTTTGACCCCGATGGCGGTGCCCGTCCGACGGTGCAACTGGTTTGTGTCCCCAGCGTATCCCTTGACCGTGAAATCAGGGGCGTGCGCCCCACCGGCGGCATGACCCTGATATCGTCCCTGCTGCGGCCCAGGGCCCGGGGCAGCGTGCGCTTAAAGTCTGCCAACCCGAAAGACCCCCCGGTCATCGAGACCAATTTTTTCGGCCAGCCGGAGGATTTGCGCCTGATGATAGCATCCCTTGTGTCTGCCCGCGAACTGCTGGCCACCGCGCCCCTTGATAAAATTGTCGGTGCCGAGTTGTTGCCCGGCGCCAAAAAACAAAGCGAGGACGACCTGTCCGCCTTTGCCTTAAAAACCGTCACCTCGGCCCATCATCCGGTCGGGTCGGCCCGCATGGGACCCAGTCACGACCCGTTAGCCGTGCTTGATCCGCGCCTCGCGGTGCGCGGTGTCGACGGTTTGCGGGTCATTGATTGCGCCGCCGTACCGTTTATTCCCTCCGGTGATACAAATGCGGTGGCGTTCATGCTGGGCAGCCGCGCCGCCGAAATTCTGGCCGCCGATCATCGTGCGGCAAACGATGAAACAAAAATCGAGAGCGCCGACACCGGGGTTGCAACCCCGACACGCCCGGCCGGGTCGCCGGCCCGATCCGAGCCTGAAGCAAAACCGAAACCAAAAGCGAAACCGGATCTTGAAGCCGGGCTCGCAGCCGTCGCGCTCAAAACGGTGCCGGCTCCCACACCGCCAGCCCAAAAGACACCGCCCAGAACAGCACCCCTCGATCCTCTGCGCCCGACCCTGGCGCCCGTTGGAACGCCACCACCCGAGCACCCGCCAAAACGGCTCAAACTGGGCCGGTTTGCCGCCGCATTTCAGCGCCACCCCCCTACCGATAAACCCGCCGGGCAGGGGGGAGCAAA
The DNA here is from genome assembly GCA_013152625.1 of Alphaproteobacteria bacterium. GTDB lineage: Bacteria > Pseudomonadota > Alphaproteobacteria > Rhizobiales > Devosiaceae > JAADFY01. The sequence continues at coordinate 11,246 of JAADFY010000055.1, read as the reverse complement.
AACCACCCCGCCGCCGGAGGGCCCCGGTACTGGTCCACCGCCCGCCCCCGCGGCGGTCCAGCAGGTGACCACGATCGGGTCCGGTCCCCCAAAGTCTCCCGCGCCCGAACCGGTTGAGCGCGCGGAAACCATAACCACCGATACGCCCGGATCGTCCACCAGGCCGCAGGGCACGAAAACGCAAAACCCAGCCACGTCCGGGGCGGTGCCTTTTGTGGGTGACCGGGATATGAAAACAGGGCTGGATTCAAAAAGCTTTGAAAACCTGCGTGCCGCGCTCCTGGCCAATGAGCCGGCTTCCCAAAAACCTCAAGAACCCCAAGCGCCTCAAGAACCCCAAGCGCCTCAAGCGCCCCCTGCCGCTGACAACGAACCGGCGGCGGCAAAAACCGGGGACAAACCGGCGGAGCCAGGCGGCTCAGAACCGCCGCCCACAGGGCCCGCAAAGAAAAAAACAAAGCCCGAACAGCCTCCGCCTTTGCCCGACGATCTGACCGATATTCCATAACGACACCCTCGGTCGCCGCTTTGCGCAGGGCGCGGAACCTGTTACATGGCCGCCTGTCCCCCATGTCAGCACCAAAGCCCCCCGTGAAGACCCCTTTAAGCAAAATCCGCAATTTCTCCATCGTTGCCCATATCGACCACGGCAAGTCCACCCTGGCCGATCGTCTCATTCAACTCACCGGCGGCCTGGAGCTGCGCGAGATGAAGGAGCAGGTCCTTGATTCCATGGACATCGAGCGCGAGCGCGGCATCACCATCAAGGCCCAGACCGTACGCTTGAGCTATGACGCCGATGACGGGCAAACCTATGTGCTCAACCTCATCGATACCCCCGGCCATGTGGACTTCGCCTATGAGGTCAATCGCTCGCTGGCCGCCTGTGAAGGGTCGCTGCTGGTGGTGGACGCCTCCCAGGGCGTGGAGGCCCAGACCCTGGCCAATGTCTATCAGGCCATCGAAGCCAACCATGAAATTGTGTCGGTGCTGAACAAGATCGACCTGCCCGCCGCCGAGCCGGCAAGGGTCCGCCAGCAGATCGAAGACGTGATCGGGCTTGACGCCTCCGAGGCCGTTGAGATTTCGGCCAAGACCGGCAAGGGAATAGATGGGGTGCTAAGAGCCATCGTCGACCGCCTGCCGCCGCCTGTCGGTGATCGCGAAGCGCCCTTGAAAGCTTTGCTGGTGGATAGTTGGTACGACGCCTATCTCGGCGTGGTGGTTTTGATCCGCGTGTTCGATGGCACCATCAAGAAGGGCCAGAAGGTGCGCATGATGGCCACCGGCGCCACCTATGAACTGGACCGGGTGGGGGTTTTTACCCCCAAGCTGGTGGAAATTGACGGGCTCGGGCCGGGAGAACTGGGCTTTGTTACCGCCTCGATCAAGGAAGTGGCCGATACCAATGTCGGCGATACCATTACCGATGACCGGCGTCCCTGTGTCGATGCTTTACCCGGTTTCCGCCCCGCCCAGCCGGTGGTTTTTTGTGGCCTGTTTCCCGTTGATGCCAATGATTTTGATGATTTGCGCGCCGCCGTGGCCCGTCTCCGGCTCAACGATGCCTCCTTTACCTTCGAGATGGAAACCTCGGCGGCCTTAGGGTTCGGGTTTCGCTGCGGGTTCCTCGGTCTGTTGCACCTTGAGATCATCACCGAAAGGCTGGAGCGCGAATTTAATCTTGAACTGATCGCCACGGCGCCATCGGTGGTTTACGAGATTGAACTAAACAATGGCGATGAGCAAAAACTGCACAATCCCGCCGATATGCCCGACCCGGTCAAAATCGCCGCCATCCGTGAGCCGTGGATTGCCGCCACCATCCTCACCCCGGATGAATATCTCGGCTCGGTTCTAAAACTGTGTCAGGACCGGCGCGGCATTCAGCGCAACTTAACTTATGTGGGCAACCGGGCCATGGTTGAATATGGCCTGCCCCTTAATGAAGTCGTGTTTGATTTTTATGACCGGCTGAAATCGGTCACCCGGGGTTATGCCAGTTTTGACTATCAGATCGATGACTATCGCGAGGGCGACCTGGTCAAATTGAATGTGCTGGTCAACGCCGAACCCGTGGATGCGCTTTCCATGCTCGTCCATCGCTCGGTGGCTGAAACCCGGGGCCGGGTGCTGTGCGAGAAGCTGAAAGAACTCATCCCCCAGCACCTGTTCAAGATCCCCATTCAAGCCGCCATTGGCGGGCGGATCATTGCCCGGGAAACCATTTCCGCCCTGCGCAAGGACGTGACCGCGAAATGTTATGGCGGCGATGCCACCCGCAAGCGCAAGCTGCTCGACAAGCAAAAGGCGGGCAAGAAGCGCATGCGCCAGTTCGGCAAGGTCGAAATTCCGCAAGAGGCGTTTATCAAGGCGCTCAAGATGGGGGAATAGGGCGTAAACGGACGCTTACCGGTCTGGTGCCGGGGCGCCGACATTCAAGTAATCGCCCCAGATTTTTATGTCCTCAAAGCCGAACCCGGCGAAAATCCACGCCAGAACAAGAATAACGAGCGCCGCCAGCGCTGTTTTTTCGTTCAAAGGTCCCCGCCCGCGCCACAATGTCAGGCGCCCCTTCGGCTTCGGCGCCAGAAATTATCGCGCCGGGCTCTTTTTGATTGCCCCGCCACTTCAATCGCGATCGTACCCGAGGATGTTACATCAAGGGCTAACAGCGCTTCGATGTATTTGTCCATTATCAGACGGGAGGATTCGACCCGGAGTTCAGACCGGTGGGTTGTTACCTGTCTGAGCGTTGGATTTGTGTTGATTTCATAAAACTCGAGCCTGCCGTTCAAAATCGTAAAATCGACCCGGCCATACGCGATGTTGGCGATTTTGAAAACAGCCAGTATCTCATCAACATGTTCCATTTTGCGAACGGCACTCAACTGAGCTTCATATTCAGCATCGGTGGCCAGACCACTTTGCCCGGCTTTGGCCGGCCAGCTGCTTCCCGTGAGCGACAGGGCAGGGCAGATCACATCCCCAACTCTATAGGCGGCATGTTTGACAAACCGGCCATTGGAAATAGGTGCCGCACAGTATTCCACCACCAGCAGATCGTGCAGGACCGCCCGCCCGCCTCCGATCAGACCGCTTATGGTCTTCTCGACTTCTTCCAACGAATGCAGCAGGTCCGAAAGCGGCCCGCGATGACCCGACTGCCCGCGCAGAAAAACCGGGAACCTGTCAGGCCGTTCGCCATCCGCCGGGCGCCAGACCTGAAACGAGTTGACCCCGGCAAGGGTCAGCCGCTTGAGCAATGGCGCCCGCTGGAGCGCCATGGCCGGATCGTTCAATACGGTTGCGCCCCCGTCCCGCAGGGCGCGAAACACACGGGCCGCAACTTCGCACTCCCAAAAACCAAGACGGTCAAAATCAGTGAATATGTAGGTCGCCAACGGCAGATTCGCCTGCCGAAACAGCCAGTCATAACTGACGATCTTGAAGGCACCGGCCCCGATCCGGGTTGCCACAATCTTGTGGGTGCGCCGGTGACCGCCAGTGACGATCAAGATGATCATGGTGTAAACTCCAGTCATTCAGGTGGCAAAAAAACAACACAGGCACGATGGCACCTGTCAACTGCCGGATACTGGTATCTGATAACCGCCAAAAATGTTATATCACACCAATACATGAACAGGAGAACGCACGTGACAAAACTGGATCGCTCAAAACTGCTGGGATTTCGCCTTGGTGGCGTTGCCCAGACCAAAGGCGCCAAACTGGGTGAAGTTAAGAGATTTTCGCAACGTATCGGAGCAAAATTGGGCGAGAAGGGCAATTAAGTCAGGCTTCGGTCTGGTTTCACCGGGTGGCTTTTTGTTGCTGGACGCGGTGGGCAGGCGTTTGG
>JAADFY010000055.1:0-7314 GCA_013152625.1 Alphaproteobacteria bacterium | reverse complement strand
TGGTTGGGGGCGTGTGACGCCGGTGCCTTGCAACAATAAAATCCTGTAACAACGAAGTTTTGCCAATGGCATTTGTCTTTGCTCCCGATCCTGCCCGGGGTGCCCGGCTCGACCGGGGCATGCGTCATGCGCTCGCTGACAGTCTGGCCCATATCGCCGAACAGGTAGGCACAGAGCCGGGCTGGGCCGCCGATTCGCTTGAGGACCAGATCACGACCCTTCGCCAACGCCGGTTCGGGCCGGTCATTTTTGCCCTATACTATGATCTGGTCCCGGCCATTGAAGCCGGTGACCCGGGCTTGGCACAAACCCTCGTTGATCGGATTTGCGCCCAAAAGCCCTTGAGCGAACTGTTCAGCGTTGGCGGCATCGAAGACGGCGCTGTGGGCGAAAACGCAGCGCTATATCGCGACAAGCTCGACACGGACCCCAAAACCGCTTTTCGTTTTCTGCAGCCGTCCCCCGACGAATTAACCCGTGCGCGCACCAATCTGCACCTGGCCCTTGAGCGTTTTGAGCCTGCCCTTGCCGACAGTTTCGGTGAACTAAGGGCCATGATATCCCAGATCATTTTTGCCAAAGGCGAGCCGGGCTCGCCCTATCAGTTTGGCGGCGGCTCGTCTTACATGCTGTGGGGGGCGCTGATGATCAATGCCACAGGCCATGACAATGAGCTTGAAATGGCAATTTCGCTCATGCACGAAGCCGCCCATACTTTGCTGTTTGGCGCCACCATTGTCGAGCCGCTTTTGTATAATGGCGATGACGAATTATACTCTTCGCCCCTGCGGCAGGACCCGCGCCCCATGGATGGCATATATCATGCGACTTTTGTCTCCGCCCGCATGCACCACGCGCTTGCCGGATTGCTTGCATCTGACGTTTTAACACCACAGGAAAAATCAGAGGCGGCGGGCGGGCTTCAGGTGGACAAACAAGCGTTCTTTTCAGGCCTCGAAGTCGTGCGTGCCCATGGCCGTTTGAGCGAAACAGGGGCTGAAATCATCGATGCCGCCGAGGCCTATATGCGTACCACCTGAGGCCACGTTTCCTCACGCAACGCCTCGCACCCTTCAGGCCGCCACGACATCTTGCCGCATTCGGTGCCGGGAACTAGCAATGGTGCAAATTTCGTTTTAGAGTGATTCCAATTTGCTGCCCTGGCCCCGATTTCCAGTACATCCCTGCCACCGGCGCATCTCCATCCAACCCAAATTCGCCACAGGTGACCACCATGACCAAGCGACCCACATTGACCACAACCGCCGGCGCCCCCATCGCCGACAACCAGAATTCCATGACCGCAGGCCCCCGGGGCCCGGTGCTCATGCAGGACTATGAGCTCATGGAAAAGCTCGCCCACCAGAATCGCGAGCGTATCCCCGAACGGGTGGTCCACGCCAAAGGCTCCGCCGCCTTCGGCAACCTGACCATTACCGGCGACATCTCGAAATACTCTTTGGCCAAGGCTTTGACCAAAGGCGCAAATTCGGAATGCCTGTTGCGGTTCTCCACCGTTGCGGGGGAAAAGGGCGCCGCCGATGCCGAGCGAGACGTGCGCGGCTTTGCCCTTAAAGTTTATACCGATGACGGCAACTGGGATCTGGTGGGCAACAATACGCCGGTATTCTTTATTCGCGACCCTTACAAGTTTCCCGACTTTATACGCACCCAGAAACGCATGCCCGATACCAACATGCGCTCGGCCACCGCCATGTGGGATTTCTGGTCCCTAAGCCCCGAGGCGCTCCATCAGGTCACCATTTTGATGTCGGATCGCGGGTTGCCCATCAGCTATCGCCATGTCAACGGCTATGGCAGCCACACCTATTCGCTGATCAACGACAAGGGCGAGCGCATCTGGTGCAAGTTTCACTTCAAGACCCAGCAGGGCCACAAGCATTACACCAACGCCGAAGGTGCCGAAATTATCGGCCAGGATCGCGAGAGCGCCCAGCATGATTTGTTTTCGGCCATTGAACGGGGTGATTTTCCGCGCTGGGATTTCAAAATCCAGGTCATGACCGATGCCGAGGCCAAAGCCTTCAAGTGGAACCCGTTTGATGTCACCAAGGTCTGGCCCCATGGGGATTTTCCGCTCATTGACGTTGGCGTGCTCGAGCTGAACCGCAACCCAGAAAATTATCATGCCCAGGTCGAACAGGCTTCGTTTTCGCCCTCCAATGTGGTTCCCGGAATTTCCTGGTCGCCGGACAAGATGTTGCAGGCGCGGATCTTTTCCTACGCCGATGCCCATCGTTACCGGGTAGGCACCAATTATGAGTTTTTGCCGGTCAACCGGCCCAAGGTGCCGGTGAACAACTATATCCGTGATGGTGCCATGCGCTTTGACGACAATGGTGGAAACGCCGTCAATTATGAGCCCAACAGCTTTGATGGCCCCGCCGAAGACCCTTCGGTCAAGGCGCCGCCTCTGGCCCTGGATGGCGGATTTGCCGACCGGTTCAATCATCGCGAGCAGGAGGACTATTACGAGCAGCCCGGCAATCTGTTTCGCCTCATGAACCCGCAACAACAGGGGCGGCTAATGGACAATATGGCCGGGGCCATGGCGGGTGTGCCAGAGGAAATGATCCGGCTCTGGATCGGCCATTGCCACAAGGCGGACCCCGCCTATGGCGAAGGTCTTTCACAGCGCACCGGCGTTTCTGTTGGCTAAAAGCTGGACCTGTATGTCCATTCTTGGCTAGTCTTGGCAAAAGGGTGCCCGTGAACTCAAAGGGCACCCTTCTTCCCGACGCCACCAAACCGGCGCCCGGGCAACACTTTCAGGGAGAAATCGATACATGAAAAAGCTCGCCAAACTGGCGCTCGCCGGCCTGTTCGCCGCCGGGTTCGCCACCACCGCCCAGGCACAGGACCTGCCCGATCTGGGCGGCCTTACCATAGTTGCGGTGACCGAGAACGCCTATACCCCGCTTAATTTCGTCGACCCCGAAACCGGCGAAGGTGTGGGCTGGGAGTATGATGCCTTCAACGAGATCGCCCGGCGCCTGAATGCCAGGGTGGACTGGCAGCTTTCCTCCTGGGACACCATGATCGAAGCGGTGCGTCAGGGTCAGTTCGATGTGGGCATGGACGGCATTACCATCACCGAGGAACGGGCCGAACAGATCGACTTTTCCGACACCTATCTGGTCTCCCAGCAATTCATGATGGTTGGCGCCGATGAGACGCGTTTTACCGACGCCGCAGCCTTTGCCGCCGATGACGATCTTCTGGTGGGAGCCCAGGCCGGCACGACGAATTTTTACGTCGCCATTTATGATATCCTGGACGGTGACGAAGCCAATCCCCGGGTCAAGCTGTTTGAATCTTTTGGTGCCACCGTACAGGCGCTTAAAGGCGGTGACATCGACATGGTTCTTGTGGACGCCACCTCGGGTGCTGGATTTATGGGCGCCAATGCCGACGCCTTCAAAATTGTCGGCGATGCCCTGGGCACCGAGGAGTTCGGCTTTATCTTTACCCCCGGCTCGGATCTTGTCGGCCCGATAAATGCCGCCATTGCCGCCATGCGCGCCGATGGCACCCTCGATGCACTTACCGCCAAGTGGTTTGCACAGGACGACGGATAGCGAAAATGTGCGGCGCGGCGCCCCGGTGTCCGCGCCCCACCTCCGGCCCGACACGTAAATGAACGTTTCGCCACCCCGTCGCCGGCCGGTCGCGGACGCCCTGAACCGGGTGCCCTGGTGGCTGGTGGCAACGGTGATCGGGGCCCTGCTGGTGGCATGGGCCATGGTCGCCGATCAGGGCTATAACCAGATATTTTCCGCCCTGGTCAGGGGGGTTCTTACAACCCTTTATGTCACCCTGCTGGCGTTCTTTTTTGCTTCCGTCCTTGGCCTGCTCATTGCCGTAATGCGGACATCGCCATCCCGGGTCCTGCGCGAGATTGCTACCTTTTACACAGAAATCATTCGCGGCATCCCCATTCTGGTGATGTTGTTTTACATTGCGTTTGTGGGCGCGCCGTGGCTGGTCGAGGCGGTCAATTTCATTGCCGCGCCCGTAATCGGGCTGGGCTGGATTGAACCGCTTACCGTGCGCCAGTTCGATTTTACCTGGCGGGCCATTTTTGCCCTGACCATTGCCTATTCCGCGTTTCTGGCCGAAATATTCCGGGCCGGCATCCAGGCGGTGGATGTGGGGCAGGTGGAGGCCGGCAAAGCCCTGGGGCTGAGACCCTGGCACCGCTTTCGCCATGTGGTCGCCCCCCAGGCCATCCGCACTATTCTGCCCCCCTATGGCAATGATTTTGTTGCCATGATCAAGGATAGCGCCCTGGTATCGGCGCTGGGAGTTCAGGATATTACCCAGTTGGGCAAGGTCTACTCCGCTTCGACATTCAAATTTTTCGAGACCTACAATATTGTCGCTTTTTTGTATCTCATCATGACCCTTTCCCTGTCTCTGGTGGTTCGGGCGATAGAGCATCGGATGAACCGGCCGTTCGGGTCATAAACAAAAAATAAACAGAACCATGTCTATTGTTGAAAACTTGTGCCGTTTTATGCAACGGCGTTGCAAACATTGGTGTGCCACAATGTACATAAGGGGCAATACCAGGGGCCGGTGGTCGTTAAAGCGTGTCACCGATAAGTGGATACCGGTTATCGGACAAATGACACGCGTCAACAAACAAGCCGTGTCACCGATAAGTGGATACCGGTTATCGGACCAGCGAGGTGCGAGCCGTTGTGCGAGCAGCCGCCGTCGGACAAATAACACGCGTCAATAAAAGACATACAACCCGAAGGAAACCGGATGAACACTTTGCTCGAACTCATCGACGAGCGCGTTATCGGCGTATTGTTCAACATCTCCATTGTCGTGATCGTTTATGTGCTGGCCAAAAAGGTCACCTCCAGCGCCCCCCTTGCCCTGGCATTTGCCTTTACGCCGGTGGTGATGGCCTGGGCATTTCAAAATTCCACCACCCGCGAGGTGATGTTGGGCCTGTTCTGATAGCCGCCGCCGGTTGCCTCTTATTTTTTGAACGCGAACCGGTCGAATCCGAGAAATGAGACCACCATCGCCGTGCCGGTACCTATGCACAGGGCAATGAACGGCCACAGGCCGGAAATCAGCAACAGCGCACCCGAATAGACCGAATAGTTGATGATCGCCGCCGTGAGCACCACGCTCGCGTATCGCAGCCCCTCCCGGGCCGCGCCGTCTGTTGATTTCGCCCAGGTCAGGTTGCGATTTATCTGCCAGGTAACAAATGCGGCTGTGCCAATTGCTGCGACCCGGGCACTGAACGGGTCAACGCCCAGCCACACCGTCAGCCCCAGCAGAACGGTTGCATCCACCACGAACCCGGTTGCTCCGGCAAACGCAAACCGCTTGATTCGCGCCAAGAGCGAGGCGGCGGGATGGCTTGCCGGTGGGGGTTGCTCGGTCATTGATGTGCGGCCTGACCGGTTGTTGTTTTACACATTGTTAATCCCGCCGCCACATCCTGCCTCAGATCAAAAGCCGACCGGTCCGGCCGGCGGCTAGTTTTGGCTACATACCCTTTGTGGAAATGGCGGGCACATATGACAAATCCCCTTGTGCATTCACCCAACCGCCTCGGCAAGTCCTCGCTTGCGGTTATTTTGCTGTTCTGGCTGGTAATTTCGGCGATCTATGTCTTGCGCACCCAACTCAACGCCGATCAGATTCCGCTGCTGGCCGACACCGATGACGCCATGCGGCTGGTGCAGGTTCGTGATCTTCTGGCTGGCCAGAGCTGGTTTGATACCACCCAGACGCGCCTTAATCCGCCCGGGGGCACTTCCATCCACTGGTCGCGGTTAATCGATGCACCGATCGCGCTGACAATTCTGGCCATGCGTCCGTTGTTCGGGGCCGGCGCCGATATTGCAGCCACCTACGCCTGGCCCCTCATGTTGTTGCTGGGCCTGCTGTTCATATCGGGCGCCACCTGCGTGCGGCTTTTGGGCCGGGACGGCCTGATGCCGGGCCTGGTGTTGCCGGTTTTGTCGGCGGCACTCATGGTCGAGTTTTCCCCCGGAAAGCTTGACCACCACAACGCCCAGATCGTTCTGAGCGCCTTTGTCGTGTACGCGGCCATGCGAACCCTGGACCGCCCCCGCTGGGCGGTGGCGGGGGGCCTGGCGGCGGCTATATCACTTACCGTTGGCACCGAGACCCTGCCCATCATCGCGGCTGCCATTCTGGTTTGCGGCCTAATCTGGGTTGTGGACCCGGCCCGAAAACGAGTTCCCATGCTGTTTGGCGCCGCGTTCGGGCTGGGCACCATTGGGCTGGCAATCGCCACCCTGCCGATCAAAGCATGGACCGCCCCGGCCTGCGATGCCATGTCGCTGGCCTTTATCAGCGCTGCTGCCGGTGCCGGGCTGGTCCTGGCATTGGTGCCCGCCGCTGGCGGAACGCTAGCGCGGCCCTGGCAGCGGTTTGGCGCGCTGGGGGTGGCGGGCGGAATATTGCTGGCGGCCCTCGTGCTGGCCTTTCCCCAGTGCCTTGGCGGGCCCTATGCAGAACTTGACCCCTGGCTGGTGGACAAATGGCTGTCGCGAGTAACAGAAGCCAAGCCCTTGTGGGTCTCGCTGGCGGAATTGCCCGCCTTTACCTGGAGCGTTGCTCTGCCACCGATTCTGGCAACCCTGGCGCTGGGTGTGCGGTTGTGGCATGGGGCACAAAACCGGGAGATTGTCGGGCCCGACTTTGGCCGCTGGATGATTCTCGGGGCGTTTCTGGTCCTGTCGATTCTGGTCATGATCTATCAGATACGCGGCGCCCGTGTGGCGGCTATTCTGGCCGTGCCCGCCGGCGCGGCAATCATTGTTGCCGCCCGCAAATACTATCTGGCAAAATCAACGCCCTTGAGCGTAAGCGCGCTTGTTGGCGCCTGGCTTGTGTTCTCGGGCATCGCGGTTGCCCTGGCGGTCAATTCCATCAATCTGCTTGTTGGTTCGCCACCGGCCACCCCAACCGTTCAGCTGGCCGATACCCCCTTAAAACCGGCCTGTTTCCTGCCCGCCAGTTTTTCGGCATTAAGCGCCCTTGCCCCCACCACATTGATGGCCCCCGCCGATCTTGGCGCCCATATTCTGGTGCAAACCCCCCATTCGGTGATCGGTGCCCCCTATCATCGCAATCAACGTGGCCTGATCGACACGTTTCAGTTCTTTAACGGCCCGCCGGAGGCCGCACGGGGGATTTTGAACCGGCGCGGCATTACTCTGGTGGCCATGTGCACCGGATTGCCCGAACTGGCTCTGGGGCTGGAGGGCCGGGTTGCTGATTCGGTGGGGGCCG
>JAADFY010000054.1 GCA_013152625.1 Alphaproteobacteria bacterium | reverse complement strand
AGGGAACACCATGCACCGCCTGACCGCCGACACAAAGTGTTCTTTATCCGATGAGGCCAACCCCGCTGTTTCTTCGCTAAAGCTGGATAGCGAGGCGTTGTTGCGCTGGTATGATGCCCATGCCCGCGATTTGCCCTGGCGCGTCAGTCCCCGCGCCCGCGCCACCGGGGCCCGGCCCGATCCCTACCGGGTCTGGCTTTCTGAAATCATGCTTCAACAGACCGGCACGGGTACGGTTGCCCCCTATTATGCCCGGTTTCTCGAGCAATGGCCGAATGTGCACCGGTTTGCCGCCGCCCCCCTCGATGACGTTCTGGCCGCATGGGCCGGGCTGGGATATTATGCCCGGGCCCGCAATGTGCATGCCTGCGCCCGTATTGTATGCGAACAATTTGCCGGAAAATTTCCGAAAACCGCCGAAAGTCTTGAAAAACTGCCGGGCATCGGACCCTATACATCCGCCGCAATCGCCGCCATTTGCCACGACGAACCCGTGGCCGCAATCGATGGCAATGTCGAACGGGTGGTGGCCAGATTGCTGGCGCTTTCAACGCCAAAAGAGGCCACAAAAACCCAAATTCGCGTTTGGATCGAACCGCAGGTCCCGGCCCGTGCCGGTGATTTCGCCCAGGCCATGATGGACCTTGGCGCAACCATCTGCACGCCGAAAAACCCCAAATGTCCGGTGTGTCCGCTAAAGGCGGGCTGCATCGGGTTGTCGGCGGGAGACCCCACCGGGTTTCCGGTGCGCCCCCCGCGAAAAGCCCGGCCAAAACGCTATGGCCATGTATTTGTATTAACCCGGGCCGATGGTGCCGTGTGGATACGAAAACGCATCGATACCGGACTTCTGGCCCACATGAGCGAAGTGCCCGGCAGTGACTGGAACCCGGCCACCGAGCCGCCCGCCTGGCCATTTCGACGCAGTTGGCGCTCCGCCGGCACCGTGCGCCATGTCTTTACCCATTTTTCCCTTGAACTGGAGGTCTGGCGGGCCAGAGGCAATTCGTTTCCTGCCCGGTTTGGTGGTGCCTGGGTGTCCCGGGCGGATTTCGCCCGCCTTGCCTTGCCCACCTTGTACAAAAAAGTACTGCGTGCCGCCGAGGTCGTGGGTTTCAGCGCAAAACATGCGGAGAAATAAAAACCGCCGGCCCCTTTGAAAAAAAGAGGACCGGCGGTTGTAGGCCTGAATTACTTGGAGGTCATTTCAGGCAGACTGTTTTATCTCTTTTCGGGTCGCGTTCTGCGCCCGGATTTTGGCGCGAAACTCATCGATGACGGTGAGCTTTCCTGCGGATTCAACATGCCAGAATGTCCAGCCATTGCAGGCCGGCTGGCCTTGAATCAGCGCCCCCACCTTGTGGATTGATCCGGTATGTTCCCCCGCCAGCAACGATCCGTCGGCCCGCACCAGGGCCGAAAACCGCCGCCGTGCGTCGATCAGGGTCGTCCCGGGCGCCACAAGACCCTGTTCCACAAGCTGCCCGAACGGAATGCGTGGCTCGTGCCGCTTACCGCGCACGGTTTGCAACACATGTGCGTCCAGCGCCCGCACCCTGGCGATCCGGCTCACCGCCGCCGCCGCATAGGCGCTGTCGCGTTCGATACCGATAAAGTGCCGGCCCAGCAGCCGGGCAACCGCGCCGGTGGTGCCGGTGCCGAAAAACGGGTCCAGCACGATATCGCCCGGTTTGGTGGTGGCCATCATTATTCGATGCAGCAGCGCCTGGGGTTTTTGTGTCGGGTGCACCTTGGTGCCGTTTTCATCTTTGAGGCGCTCGGCTCCCGTGCAGATCGGCATTTCCCAGTCCGAACGCATTTGCGTGTCGTCATTGGCCTGTTTTAAGGCTTCGTAGTTGAAACGCGGGCGCGCCTTCCGGGACCGTGAGGCCCAGATCAGGGTTTCGTGGGCATTGGTAAATCGGGTGCCGCGAAAGTTGGGCATCGGGTTGGTTTTGCGCCAGATAATATCGTTGAGTAGCCAGTAGCCCAGATCCTGCAACGCGGTGCCGACCCTGAATATATTGTGGTACGACCCGATGACCCAGATGGCCCCGTCCGGCTTTAGAACCCGACGCGCCGCACTTAGCCAGCGCGTGGTAAACCGGTCATAGTGGGCAAAACTGTCGAACTGGTCCCAGGCATCGTCCACCCCGTCAACCACAGACTGGTCAGGACGGGTAAGCCCTTTTTCAAGTTGCAGATTATACGGGGGGTCAGCAAAAACAAGGTCCACCGACGCCTCGGGCAACCCGTTCATGTGATCGATGCAGTCGCCAACCAGAACGCTGTTCAGGGGCACCCGTTCCGGGGCCGGTTTCGCTAGTTCTTCGGGGCTGGAAAGGGTTTGACCGGTACGCACAACTCAACTCGACAACACTACAAAACGCTACCCGAGTTCAAGTAACCGTTCAGGGTTAAGTCGAAGCTAAGCGTCAGGGTTAATCAGGCGTGAACGTAACGGTCTTTAAGTGACGGACAACACCGCCGCCACCGGTCCGAAACTTTTTCGGTGAAACCGCGTCGCACCAAAAGCGGTCAGCGCTAATTGGTGTTCCCGGGTGGGATACCCCTTGTGGCGCCCGAACCCGTAACGCGGATCTTCGGCTTCAAGCAGCACGCACATCCGGTCGCGCACCACCTTGGCTACAATCGAGGCCGCCGCGATGGAAACCGAACGCCCGTCGCCTTTGATTAGCGCAATGCCGCCGCAGGGCAGGGCGGACGGCAATTCGTGCCCGTCGATCAGGGCCAGCTCGGGCCTGATCGCCAACCCGGCAACCGCGCGCACCATGGCCCAATGGGTGGCGCCGCGAATATTTAGCGCATCAATGACGGGCGCCGGCGCGGCGCAAAAACTGATATGGGCGCAACCCAGCAGTTGCATAAACAGATGCTCCCGCCTGTCTGGGGACAGTTTTTTGCTGTCATTTAACCCCGCCGGGATGTGCCCGTGGGTCAATATGACCGCAGCCGCCACCACCGGCCCGGCCAGAGGCCCGCGCCCGGCCTCATCCACCCCGCACACAATCGTTTGCGGCCAACCGTGTTTTTTTTCATGGGAATGGTCAGGCGCAATGTGCCCGGTTGCAGCGTTCATGGTGCCAGTATATCCGCCCGGCTCGGAACGGCACTAGAAAAGTTGCAACTGCGCCTCAACCGGTTCTGGCGCTTTGAATAGATCGGATCGCAAGGGGGGTGGCCGCTCCCCCAGACCGAGGCGGGCGACACAAAGCTCAAACCGGCGTTTGAGCGAAAACGCATACGGGCCCTCGCCGCGCATCCTTGTGCCAAAGCGCGGATCGTTGTCCCGGCCCCCGCGCATGTCGCGCACCAGACCCATCACATGGCTGACCCGGTTGGGATAATGGGCCAAAAGCCATTCACGAAACAGGTCCTTAACCTCACCGGGCAGCCGCAAGACAATAAAATTGGCAGAAGTCGCCCCCTGGGAGGCCCCGGCGGCAAGAATACGCTCAAGCTCCATGTCATTGATCGCCGGGATCATCGGTGCGGCAAGAACGCTCACCGGCACCCCGGCCAGCGCCAGACGTTCAATTGCGGCCAGTCGCCGGGCCGGGGTGGCCGCCCGGGGTTCCAGTTTGCGCGACAAACGGGCGTCCAGACTGGTAACCGACACGCTGACATGCACCAGATTGCTTTTGGCCATTTCGCTCAGGATATCCAGATCCCGCACAATCAGCGCCGATTTGGTGGTAATCATGACCGGGTGCTTTGCCGCCGCCAGCACCTCCAGCACCGCCCGCATGATCGCTTTCGATTTTTCCACCGGCTGATAGGGATCGGTGTTGGTGCCAATGGCAATCGGACGCACACTATATCGCTTGCGCCCCAATTCGGCGCGCAGCCGTTCCGCTGCGTTGACCTTGGCAAATATCTCACGCTCGAAATCCAGGCCCGCACCCAGCCCGAGATAGCCATGGGTGGGCCGGGCGTAACAATAAGGACATCCGTGCTCGCACCCGCGATAGGGATTGATGGAGCGATCAAAATCAATATCCGGCGACGTATTGCGCGAAATTATGGTTTTGGCCCGCTCCTCGTGAACACGCGTATCGGTGCGCACCCCTTCGTCCTCAAGCTCCCATCCGTCGTCAAACGCTATCCGCTCGAAAGGCTCAAACCGCCCGCCTCGATTGCTTTGCGCGCCCCGACCCCGGGTCGCCCGCCCGGTCAGCAATTTTTGGGTGATCACCGCCCGGTCGGCGGATTTGTCCAGCCGGGCCAGAACATCAGGCGATGGCGGATAGGCCGCGTGAATTCCCATGGTTTTTATCCGACGCCCTTTCTATTCGACTCACCGGACCATAGGCCACCAAGAAGAACAAAGCAAGAACTTAAGCGAATTTACCCCGCACCGGAATATTTGCTCAAAATCTCGATAAAGTTGCACGGTCGCAGCCGGGCATCGAGCTGATGGACCAATATGCCATCCCAGGCATCCCGGCACGCGCCCCTGGAGCCGGGCAGGCAAAACACCAGCGTCTGATTGATCAGCCCGGCGGTGGCCCGGGACTGAATCGTTGACGTGCCGATCTTGGCCGCCGAATATTGGTGAAACAGCACCGAAAAGCCTTCCATTTTCTTTTCAAACCAGGGTTCGAGGGCTTCCGGGGTCACATCCCGTGGGGTAAATCCGGTGCCCCCCGTGGTCAGGACAACATCGATTTCCCTATTGGCAAGCCAGGGCGCCACCACGGCCCGGATGGCCGCGATATCGTCGGTGGTTACCTGTCGGTCGATCAGGGTGTGGCCCGCCGTTTTGGCCATGTCCACCAGCGAGGCGCCCGAAGTGTCGGTGGCAAGGGTCCTTGTGTCGGAGACCGCCAGCACCGCAATTCCAAGGGGTACGAAGGTTTTACTCTGGTCAAGATTGGAGATGAACATGTGGGGTCCTCATTCAGTTCGATCAAATGTTTCGTCGTCTCTATCGTTTGCGCGCGGATCCAGCGCCAGCGCCAGATGGAACAGCGCGGTTACCCCGAACAGGCTTGCGGGGGTAAAGACCGACATGGCCAGCGCCGCTAAAACCGGCCCGGCAATAAACCCCACCGACCAGCCGGTCCCGATCAGGCCCAGAGCGGTGAGTGAAAAGCCTTCCTCCCCGCCGCGAAGCGATAAAAGCAACCCTTGCAGGCCGCCGGCAAACATTAACAGCGCCGAGCCGGTCAGCAGGGCGGATATCTTGAAAATTTCAGGCATCTGACTTCGCCCGGTCCCCGCCAAACAATTAGAATTAGGGTCTGGACCCTACTGCGTCATGCGCCCCTGAAGCGCAAGCATGTCCCGCCACACCAGCCCTTTCTGGGCCGGCTGGCGCAACAAATAGGCCGGGTGCAAAGTGGCCAGGGCACTACAGGCGTGTTTGCCCATCACAATATCGCGCCACTGGCCGCGCATGCGCAAAATCCCGGTTGTGGTGCCAAAAATTTCCCGGGTTGCCGCCGCACCGAGGGTGACAATGATTTTCGGCGCCACCAGTTCAACCTGCCGCTCCAGAAACGGCCGGCACACCGCCAGTTCGGCCGGCGAGGGATCCCGGTTGCCCGGTGGCCGCCACGGGACGGTGTTGGCGATATATATTTTTGTCCGGTCCAGCCCGATCGCGGCGAATATCATGTCCAGCAACTGGCCGGACCGGCCCACGAACGGGCGCCCTTCAATATCCTCGTCCCGCCCCGGTGCTTCGCCAATCAGCATAATTTCGGCGTCCCCGTTGCCGTCCCCGAACACCAGCCGCGTGGCCCGTTTTTTGAGCGAACATCCCTCGAAGTCCTCGAGCGCGCGCTCCAGTTCCACAAGCGAGGCAGCAGCGGTTGCAATTTCGCTCGCGCTTTTGATTGCCCCCTGGTCCGGTTGCAGCGGCGCCGTGCCGGTGGGCAGGCCAGACGGGCCAGATGCAGACGGGGCAAACGGCGATCCGGTTTGCGGCACCGGTGCCCCCGATTGGTGCGTGGTCGGTGGTGGGGCGGCGGCATTTGTGCCGGCTTCAGACAGGGCAAACCAGTCCTGAGGGGTTTCGCTCAGGCCAATGCCGGCGCCGATCTCGTTTTGCCACAAAAGGGCGCCAACAGCTTCGGCCCTGTCCATCTGTTTTGCGTGTTTTGCGCTCATGACCGGCTGTGCATTGCCCTTGCCCTCGTTGGCCAATTATGTAGCACCCGCCCGGATAAACGCATAGACCATGGGCCATGGAACCCGATAAAATCGAGACGGATGTTTTAATTGTTGGCGCCGGCCCCGCTGGCCTGTCCGCGGCCATCCGCCTCAAACAGCTTGCCGCCGCCGCTTCCAGGTCCGTGCGGGTCACCCTAATCGAAAAATCGGCGGAAATTGGTGGCCACATTATTTCCGGTGCGGTAATCGACCCCGCCGGTCTGGACAAGCTCATGCCCGACTGGCGGGCAAGGGGCGCCCCCCTCGGGCCCCCGGTGACCAGCGACCGGCTGATTGTTCTGGGCAAAACCGGCGCCATGACGGTGCCGGGGTTCCTGCGCCCGCCCCGGACTCGCAACACCGGCACCCATGTGACCAGCCTGGGGGATCTGTGTGTCTGGCTGGCCGCCGAGGCGGAGCGTTTGGGGGTGGATATCTTTACAGCCACCCCCGGTCAGGAAATGATTTTCGATGGCAATGGCCCGGTTATGGGGGTTATAACCGGCGATCTGGGGGTGGGCGCGGACGGAAAACCGCGGGCCGACTTTGCCCCGGGGGCAAAAATTGTCGCGAAATACACGTTTTTGGCCGAGGGCGCCCGGGGGTCACTGGCCAGGGGGCTTATTGCCCGTTTTGGCCTTGACCGGGGGGCCTCCCCGCAAACCTATGCGCTTGGGTTCAAGGAAATCTGGCGCATAGACACTGCAATCCACAATCCCGGACAGGTGGAGCATTTCATGGGGTTTCCTTTAGATGACCGCACCGGCGGCGGCGGTTTTGTGTATCACGGGGCCGATAGCCGGGTTTATCTCGGGCTGGTGGTGCATCTGGACTATGCCAATCCGACGCTTTCCCCGTTCGGTGAATTTTCAAGGTTCAAACACCATCCCCGCATTGCTTCGGTGTTAAAGGGGGCAACCCGCATGAGCTATGGCGCCCGGGCGATAACAACAGGCGGATGGGACGCCGTGCCCCGCCTTGCTTTTGATGGCGGGGCGCTGGTCGGGTGTGCGGCGGGTTTTGTCAATCTGCCCCGCCTGAAAGGCATTCACAATGCGATGATTTCGGGGTTCGAGGCCGCCGGGCACGCATTTTCCGCCCTGGGCGAAGGCCGGGCCAACGATGAACTCAGCGGTCTTGATCTGG
>JAADFY010000053.1 GCA_013152625.1 Alphaproteobacteria bacterium | reverse complement strand
TAAGACCGATGCCATAAGAGCCCATATGAACCGCGACTTCCTGACCCTGCGCGTCGGTAACTTTTGCACCCATGGGCTCGGAATATTTGGTACCGAAGTAAAAGATCTGCCCTACCTCGATGCCCCGCTCGGAACGCTGATGGGCTGTGGGCACGTCGGCAAATTCCGCTGGATCGTGCTTGTCATCCGTGGCCGCGTAAAGGGTGGTCCAGTCGTCAATGATCGCGGTCAGGTCCCCGTCAAAATCTGTTTTCCGCCCGGGCACCGGCTTTTCGAAAAGCCGCCCGTCACAATAGACCGCGCTCTCGCCGGTGGACGCGAGCACGATAAATTCGTGGGAAAGATCGCCGCCGATGGGGCCGGTATCGGCACGCATGGGAATCGCAGTCAGGCCCATGCGGTAAAAGGTGCGCAAATAGGACACAAACATCCGGTTGTACGCCCGCCGGGCGCCTTCATAGTCCAGGTCGAAGGAATAAGCGTCTTTCATGAGAAATTCCCGGGAGCGCATGGTTCCGAACCGTGGTCGCACCTCATCGCGGAATTTCCACTGAATATGATAAAGATTGAGCGGAAGATCGCGATAGGAACGCACATGGGAGCGGAAAATATCGGCGATCATTTCCTCGTTGGTTGGCCCATACAGCATGTCCCGGTCATGGCGATCGGCAATGCGCAGCATTTCCTTTCCATACGCTTCATACCGTCCGCTCTCGCGCCACAGGTCGGCCGGCTGCAGGGTGGGCATCAGCATCTGAATGGCCCCTGTCCGGTCCTGCTCCTCCTCGATGATCTTTTGAACTTTCTTCAATACCCGGTGGCCAAGGGGCAACCAGGCATAAAGACCCGCCGCCTCCTGCTTGATCATGCCCGCCCGCAGCATGAGCCGGTGCGAGACGATCTCGGCCTCCTTGGGCACTTCTTTCAGGACGGGCAGAAAATATCGCGACAAACGCATGGGATCTGATTTCTCGACTGCGACTCAAAGGTCCTGACTGGGCGTGGCCACAAAACGCGATATGGCACTTAAACTCAAGGCTGGCCGACAAAGATCGCCAAAAGGTGTCAACCCCCGGGCTGTGGTTGAAAAGTCACATTCGAACAAAAAATGCGGGTGACATCAAAAATTACTGTTGATAAAGTCGGTCAAAGCAACAGCGGCGTTCCAATCGCCGTTTCCTGCGTGGGCATTGTCAAGGGAGGAGCGTTGGCGGCGCATCAACTGCGTATTAAGACCAGCGAGATGTCGCGTGACCTTTTTAACGGCAGGGCTTTGGCCCTGCCTTTTCTTTGGTCCGCTCCCGCCCGCACCCGGCTTGTCGATCGAACAAGTGTCAAAGCCACAGATCCTGCAGGGCGGGGCTGTCAATCAACCAGAACACCAGCGCCAAAACCGCAAAAGAAGTAATGGTCGTGGCGACGGCCTTTCGAAACAGGTAGGGGCGCGGCGGTGCGGCGCGTTCATTGCCCGGTTCTGTATCGGCTGGATCCGCCGCTTCCCGCGGGTTACCCAGGGGCAGGAAAATAAACAGAACCACCCACCAGATGACGAAATAGAACGCAGTGCCGGTGACCCAGTTCATGTGCCTGTCCGTGCTTCATGTACGAAAATGGTAACCATCGGTTTATTGCCCCATATGGCATAAAGTTCCCCTCGCACAGCCCGCCGTATGGCTTCCGCCAGCCGCTCCGCATCGCCACGGGTGCGCCGGTTTAATCCCTTGATCACCCCCGCCACCGCTGTCCGGATCGTGGCATGGGGGTCAAAATCCTCATCATCTTCAATGCGCGGCAGGCCGATCACCGAAATTTTGAGCCCCCCCTCCATACGCCCCTTTGCATTGACGCATAACGAAACGGTCACATGGCCGCCAAGGCTGAGTTTGCGCCGCTCACTCACCCCGCTGTCCGCCGGATCACACAATATGTAGCCATCCAGATAGGACCGCCCGGCGGGAATTTCGGCCCGCGCAACCCCTTGTGAGGGAAACAGCGACACCAGATCGCCATTCCGGGCCGGCAGAATTTCAGCGATTTTAAGCTCGGCACCCAGATCGCAATGGGCTTTCAGGTGCACCGCCTCCCCATGGACCGGCACCAGCACATCGGGCCGGGTCCAATCATAAAGCTGGCGCATTTCATGCCGGCGGGGGTGGCCCGAAACATGCACCAGTTCATCGCGATCGGTAATCACCTTGACCCCGGAATCCACCAAAGCGTTATGAATATCGTTGATTTCGCGTTCATTGCCGGGTATCGCCCGGGAGGAAAATATGACCTGATCTCCCGGGCTTAGCTCAATTACCGGATGGGTCTTGCGGGCGATCCGTGCCATGGCGGCCCTGGCTTCACCCTGGGAGCCGGTGCACAACAGCAACACTTTGTTGCGCGGCAGACTTGAAAACGCATCCTGATCAAAAAACTCGTCGATGCCGTCCAGCATCCCCTGTTCCCGGGCGATTTCAGATATGCGATGTACTGCCCGGCCCGAAGCCACCACCTGCCGGCCCGCCGCCTGCGCCGCCCGGGCAATGGAAATCATCCGCCCCACATTCGAGGCAAAAATCGTAACCGCGACCCGGTGGGGTGCGTCTTTGATCAGTTTGGTCAGATTTGCCGCCACCTCGCTTTCCGAAGGGCTGGCCCCGTCCCGGGTGGCGTTGGTGCTGTCGGCGATCAAGGCCAGCGGCCGACAATGCTTGCCGATCCGGCGCAGCCGGGTCTCATCGGTGGCCCAGCCGCCAACCGGGTCGGCATCGATCTTCCAGTCCCCCGTATGCAGCGCGTGGCCGGCCTCGGTGGAGATGAGCACGCCGCAGCTTTGCGGGATTGAATGGGCCATGGGCACCAGTTCAAGCTCGAACGGTCCGGCGACAAAACGCTCCCCCGGCTTGACGACCTTGATCGGCACCGAACTGGAAAACCCATTGCCCCGCGCCTTGGCATCCACCATGGCCTTGGCAAACCTTGTGGCAAACACGGGGCAATCAAGCGCCGGCCACAGGTCCAGAAGCGCCCCGTAATGATCTTCATGGGCATGGGTCAGCACCAGTCCGGCAATACGATCTGCATGGGCCTCGATAAACCGCGTATCGGGCATGATGAGATCGATACCCGGCAGATGCGGGCCGGCAAAAGTCACCCCGCAATCCACGATCAGCCATCGACGGTCATTGGCCGGTCCAAACCCGTACAGGGCCATGTTCATGCCAATTTCTCCCACCCCGCCAAGGGCGGCAAATACGAGCTGGGCTGTTTTTTCTTTTTTCATTGAACTTCCATGTGCACAGGTTGGCCCGGCGTGCCAAAAAACACTTCACCGGCGCCGATTGCGGTCTGTTTGCCAAAACCATCGCGGATCAGCAACCGGCCAGTAACATCTATGTCTTCAAATATTCCGGAAACGGGTTGCCCTTTGACCTGCGCCCCCACCGGCCCGCCCATGCCATGGGCCAACGAGCGCCAGTCCGCAAGCACGTTTTCAAGACCCCGCCCCTCGTCCCACCGGGCATATTGCCGCGCCCATTCATCCCCGAGCGCTGTTAACACCACCCCCGCATCCCCGGTCCCCCCCAGCAAAGCTGTTGCGGTCGTTGGATAGGGCACCCCCTCCGGCGCGCTGACAATATTCACCCCCAGTCCCACCGCAACAGCCTGGCCGCTGTCGGCAACCTGGCGGGTTTCAAGCAGTATCCCGGCCAGTTTGGCCCCGTTGGCCAAAACATCGTTGGGCCATTTAAGGGTAAATTCTGGCTGCCGCCCGCCAAAAACCCTGCCACTTTGCAGCGCCCGAACCAGCGCCACACCGGCCACAAACCCAAGGGTTGCCAACCGGTCGGCAGTTGCTTTGGTAAAAACCAGAACCGAAGCGGCAAGATTTCCCGGGCCGGTCTGCCAGGCACGTCCATGCCGCCCCCGCCCCGAAGTCTGCTCGGTGGCCACACACCATAAATGGCCCCTGTCCCCCTCTTGCGCCCGGGCCAGCACATCAGTGTTGGTCGAATTTGTCGGTGAGTTTACCTCAAGCCGGTAGCCGGCGCTGGTCGCATGGTTGCCGAGCCGCAAGGGGGTATTCGCCACCGCTTAAAACAGGCTTTTCGCGGCGACACTGGCCATATCCGCCAGGGGCGCGCCCACGGTGACATAATAGCTTAAGACCAGAAATCCGGTGACGCCCATGACTAAACGCAACTCTCCCGGCGCAGCGGAAAACTGCAGTATGGGTTCATCAAAATACATGGTGCGAATGATCTTGAGATAATAAAAAGCGCTGATCGCGCTGGCAACAACCCCGATCACGGCCAATACGTAAAGCTGGGCCTCAATGGCGGCAATAAACACATGCCATTTGGCAAAAAACCCGGCCAGGGGCGGCAGGCCGATCATGGAAAACAGCAAGATGGCCATGATCCCGGCAACAAATGGCCGGCCCCGGCTCAGACCGGCCAGATCGGCAATGGCTTCGACATATCCGTTGTCGGTCTTGAGTGACAGCACACAGGCAAACAGGCCAACCGTCATCACCATGTAAATGGCCATATAGACCGCAACCCCCTGCACCCCCACTTCACTGGCCGCACTCAACCCTACAAGGGCAAACCCCACATTGCCGATGGAAGAATATGCGATCAGCCGCTTGATGTTGGACTGGCCGATCCCGGCAAACGCCGCCAAAACCATCGAGGCAATCGAGATGAATATGACGATCTGCTGCCAGTCCCGGGCGATGGGCTCGAAACTGGAATAAACCACCCGCACGAACAGTGCCATGGCCGCCACCTTCGGCGCCGCGGCAAAAAACGCCGTCACCGGGGTCGGCGCACCCTCATAAACATCCGGCGTCCACATGTGAAAGGGAACCGCAGAGATCTTGAACGCCAGACCGGCCAGAATGAACACCAGACCAAATGTAAGCCCGATGCCGGAGCCGCCAAGGGAAATCATGCGGGTAATTTCATCAAGCTGGGTTTGCCCCGTAAAGCCGTAAACCAGCGAAGCGCCGTATAAAAACATGCCCGAGGACAATGCGCCCAGAACGAAATATTTCAACCCGGCCTCGGTGGCCCGGCCACTGTCTCGTTTCATGGCGGCCACCACATAAAGGGCCAGGGCCTGCAATTCGAGGCCGACATAAAGGCTGATGAGATCGTTGGCCGAAATCATCATCATCATGCCCAGGGTGGCCAGAAGAATCAGCACCGGATACTCGAATTTATTTAGCGCGTGTTCGGCAGCGCTCGACACCGAAAGCACAAGGGTAAGCGCCGAGCCCACCAGCACGACCACTTTCATATAGCGGGCGAATTCGTCCTGGATGAAGCCGCCGTTAAACACCAGCCCGCTTTCGGTCTGAATGATCACCAGAACGGTGACCGCCGCCAGAAGGCCAATGGCAACCCCCATGATCATGTTGGCCGAATTGGACTTTGTGAACACGCCGATCATCAGCAAAACAATCGCGCCAATGGCCAGGGCCAGTTCAGGATAGGCCGGCGCCAGCGAGGCAAAATCTGTTACATCGGAAATCATGAGTTCATCCATGACCCTAGCCCCCGCTTCCGGAAATGGTGGTCACAAGCCCTGCACCGGCCCCGGACCCGGACCCGGACCCGGCGGCATACTGTTCCACCAGCGCGGCAACCGAAGCGGCGGTGGCATCCAGGATGGGCGCGGGATAAAACCCGAAAAAGATAATCAGTGCAGCCAGCGGCAAAAGGATTGCCACCTCGCGCCGGTCCAGATCGAGAATGGCTTTCAAGGACTCTTTTTCAAGGGCGCCGAAAATCACGCGCCGATAGAGCCACAACCCATAACCCGCACTTAAAATAATGCCAAAGGCGGCCCCCGCTGCTACCCAGATATTGACCTGGAAAATGCCGATCAGGACCAAAAACTCGCCGACAAAACCACTGGTGCCCGGCAGGCCGATATTGGCCATGGTAAAAATCATGAAGGCCACCGCATAGCGTGGCATTCGCTCCACCAGCCCGCCATAGGCTGAAATCTCGCGGGAGTGCATCCGGTCGTACACCACCCCCACACTCAAAAACAGCGCTGCGGACACCAGCCCGTGGGAGATCATCTGGAATATCGCCCCCTGCACGCCAAGCTGGTTGGCGGCAAAAATCCCCATGGTCACATATCCCATGTGCGCAACCGAGGAATACGCGATCAGTTTTTTCATGTCCTCCTGAACCAGCGCGATCAGGGAGGTGGCGATAATGGCCACAACGGAGAAGAAAAACACGAAATCGGCAAAATAAGCCGAGGCATCGGGGAACATGGGCAAGGAGAACCGCAAGAACCCGTAGCCGCCCATTTTAAGCAAAATCGCCGCCAGAATAACCGAGCCCGCCGTGGGCGCCTCCACATGGGCCTCGGGCAGCCAGCGGTGTAACGGCCACATGGGCAGCTTGACCGCAAACGAGGCAAAAAACGCAATCCACAGCCAGAACTGCATTTCGGGCGAAAAATCGTACTTGAGCAATTGAACGATATCGAGGGTGCCGGCCTCCCAGTACATCGCCATGATGGCCAGCAGCAGGAGAATGGAACCGGTAAACGTGTAGAAAAAGAATTTGTAGCTGGCCTGAATGCGCTTTTTGCCACCCCAGACGCCGATAATGAGGAACATGGGGATCAGGCCGCCCTCAAAGAAGATATAGAAGACCGCCAGATCGAGGGTGGCGAACACGCCGATCATGAAGGTTTCAAGCACCAGAAACGCGACCATATATTCGCGGACCCGCACATCCACCGATTTCCAGCACGACAGGATGCACGCCGGCAAAAGCAGCGCCGTCAGCACGATAAACAGGATCGAAATGCCATCGACCCCCATGCGATAGCCGATCCCGGGGGTGATCATCTCGATATTCTGGACAAACTGAAAGCCCGGATCCAGCGGATCAAACCGCCCCCACATGACCAGCGACAGGGCAAAAGTGGCCAGGGTCGTAACCAGGGCAATGCGGCGCATATTGGTTTTGGCAATCGCGTCACTGCCGGGAACAATGAGAATGAACAACGCACCGGCCAGGGGCAGAAAAGTCAGAATGGTGAGAATATTGTTATCGATAATCATCCCAGAACCCCCGACGACGCGATGGCCCAGGTGATCAGGGCGGCAACGCCGATCAACATGGCAAAGGCATAGTGATACAGATATCCCGATTGCAGGCGAACAACGAACGCGGTGGTATCACGGACCCGGCGGGCAATGCCGCCGACGATGATCGTGTCGATAAGCCAGTCGTCAAAGCCATGCCACAAGGCCCGACCAATCCATTTGGCGGGGCGCACGAAAATAAGCTCATACAGTTCGTCAAAATACCATTTATTGAGCAAGAACAGATAAAGCGCGTCATG
>JAADFY010000052.1 GCA_013152625.1 Alphaproteobacteria bacterium | reverse complement strand
CGGTAACGTCCCTGCCGGTCATTTCGGTGTGTACGCCCCCCGCATAGGTGCCAAGCTCCCGGTGAATATCGAAGAAGCTGCGCACCTCGGACAATATCCGGTCAAACGAGCGCGTCTTGTACCCTGTCGAGGCTTTGACCGTGTTGCCGTGCATGGGATCACAGCACCATACAACGGTGCGCCCCTCCGCTTTGACTCGCTCGATCAGCGGAGGCAGATAGTCGGCGATTTTGTCGGCGCCAAACCGGCAGATCAACGTGATCCGGCCTGCTTCGTCCTCCGGGTTAAGCCGGTCGAGAAGGCGCACCAGATCGTCGCCGGTCAACGAGGGCCCGCATTTGAAACCGATGGGGTTCTTTATGCCGGAGAAATATTCCACATGGGCGCCGTCGGGCTGCCGGGTCCGGTCGCCGATCCAGATCAGATGGCCCGAGGTGGCGTACCAGTCGTTGGTAACCGAATCCCGCCGCGTGAGCGCTTCCTCATAGCCTAAAAGCAACGCTTCGTGGCAGGTAAAGAACCTGGTTTCCCGCAGCGCGGGCGTATTGTCCGGCGTCAGCCCCATGGCGCGCATGAACGAAATGGCATCATCGATTTTTTCGGTCAAAGCCTGATAGGCGGGATACGCATCCGAGGATTTGACAAACCCCATGGTCCACTCCTGAACCCGGGCCAGATCGGCAAAGCCGCCGCTGGCAAATGCGCGCAACAAATTGAGCGTGGCCGCCGACTGACGATAGGCCATGATCATGCGTTCCGGGTCCGGCACCCGGGCCGCCGCTTCAAAGGCAATGTCGTTGACGATGTCGCCGCGATAGCTGGGCAGGGTCTGGCCATCTATGGTTTCATTGTCCGAGGAACGCGGTTTGGCGAACTGACCGGCAACCCGGCCGATCTTGACCACCGGCTTTGACGTGCCGTGGGTCAAGACCAGCGCCATTTGCAAAAACACCCGGAAGAAATCACGGATGTGATCGGCGCCATGCTCGGCAAAACTCTCCGTGCAATCCCCGCCCTGCAGTAAAAAAGCCTCGCCCCGGGCCACCTGGGCCAGCTGGGCTTTCAAATCGCGCGCCTCACCGGCAAATACCAGCGGTGGAAAGCTGGCCAGACGATTTTCCGTCGCTGCAAGCGCTTTGGGGTCGGGGTAAGCGGGCACCTGCAGGATGGGTAAATCGCGCCAGCTATTCGGGGTCCAGTTCGCCATTGAGAACACTCACTTGGGTACAACAGGGGTTGCGGGTTTTCACACCAGCATACAAGGGCCAGTCGCCTAGCACACCTTGGTGTCAAGTTCCACTTCTTACCCCCAACCGGGGCCCGGCTACAATCCGGCAATTTTATATTGACCCCGGTGGGCCTTGGCATGGGGATTTGTTATAGCGGCACACGTTGCATATGTGTTTTGGAATATCGCCATGCCCAAGGCCGATCACTCCCATGAGCCCGAAGATATCGCCGCCCGGCTCGCCGCGGGGCCCCGTATCAATTATCTGCGCGACTGGATTTACGGCGGCATCGACGGTGCGGTTACCACCTTTGCCATTGTTGCCGGTGTGGTGGGGGCCGAGCTGTCGGTGGCGGTGGTGGTTGTTTTAGGCCTGGCCAATGTATTTGCCGACGGATTTTCCATGGCGGCCTCCAATTATTCGGGGACCAAAGCCGACATCGACGACTATAACCGGTTGCGGGCCGCCGAGTTGCGCCATATTCGCACCCACCCGGAGGGCGAGCGCGAGGAAGTACGCCAGATTTACGCCCGCAAGGGCTATTCCGGGGCGGAACTGGAACGTATCGTTGAGCTGATCACCCAGCGCGAGGACGTCTGGCTGGAGGTCATGCTGGCCGAGGAGCACGGGGTGAGCGAAGTCCAGCGCTCGCCCCTGGTTGCCGCCTGGGCGACTTTTGCCGCCTTCCTGATTTGCGGTCTTATCCCTTTGATCCCGTTCATGTTCGGCCTGTCCGCCAGCGCCGCAATCGCCTCTGTCATGACCGGTATCGTATTTTTGTTCATTGGTGCGGGAAAATCACGCTGGTCGATGCAGAGCTGGTGGGCCAGCGCTCTGGAGACATTTGTCATTGGCATGACGGCGGCGGGAATTGCCTACGTGGTCGGGGTCCTTTTGCGTCAACTGGTGGCGGGCTAGGTCACGGACCCGGGGATCCTTATGCCACCCGCTCGCCGTTGCGGTATGTGTGGCTGGGTGCTTTGAATGTCACCAGTTCTTCAGCGGCGGTGGGGTGCACCGCGATCGCCCGGTCAAAGTCGGCCTTTGAGGCCCCCATGCCCAAAGGTATGGCCAGAAGCTGGATCATTTCCGCCGCCCCGTTGCCAATAATATGACAGCCCAGCACCCGGCCACCGTCCCGCAAGGTGATCAGCTTGAACATCATGCGGTCCTGACGGTCGGTAAGGGTGTTGATCATGGGCCGGAAGCGGGCAATGTACACATCAATATCGCGATGCAACTCGACGGCCTGGTCCTCGTTCAGGCCCACGGTGCCTGCTTCGGGTTCGGTAAACACCGCGGTGGGAATCATGGAATGATCCACTGTGGTTGGATTGGCGTTGTAGACGGTCTCGGCAAACGCGGCCCCTTCGCGAATGGCCACCGGGGTCAGGGCCGCCCGTCCGGTCACATCACCCACCGCATAAATTGTAGGGCATGTGGACTGGGAATATTCATCCACCTCGATGGCCCCTGACGGGGTTAAAATCACGCCACAGGTTTCAAGCCCGAGCCCGTCCACATTCGGCGCCCTACCGGTCGCGAACATGACGGCGCCGAACTCGAGGTGTTCGCCATCGCTGAAATCCACGCCGACCCCGGCCGGCATTTCATTCAGGCCGACAATGGTTGATTCGTAACGCACTTTGAGGCCGCGGCCGCGCACACAGGTCTCCAGTTCCTGTCGCAAATCATCATCAAATCCCCGCAACACGAGATTTCGGCGATATATCAGCGTCGTAAGCGTCGTATCCACCCCCATCCCCACAAAAACAGAGGCAAACTCAACCGCCACATACCCCCCGCCCTCGATCAGGATCGATTTGGGCAATTGTTCGAGATGAAACGCCTCGTTCGAAGTGATCCCCAGTTCGGCCCCTTTGATGCCGGGCTTGACCGGCCGACCGCCGGTGGCCACCAGTATGCGTCTGGTGGTGATGACCTCATCGGCATTTTGCAGCCGGACGGCGTTCGGGCCTTCAATGACACCGCGATCGGCGCGAACATCCACCCCGGCCCCGGCCAGCAGATCACCATATATGCCTTCAAGCCGGGCAATCTCACGATCTTTGTTGGCCAGAAGGGTCGGCCAGTCAAAACTGGCATCCACAGACCAGCCATAGTCCGGGGCGATCTGAAACAGGTCATGAAAACGGCTGGCATAAACGAACAGCTTTTTGGGTACGCAGCCACGAATGACGCAGGTGCCGCCCAGCCGGTATTCCTCGATAACGCACACCTTTGCCCCATACCCGGCAGCCATGCGCGCGGCGCGAACGCCCCCCGAACCGCCACCTATCACCACAAGATCAAACTGCTCGCTCATTTTGTTCGACACTCCGCTGGGCCGCCGGGGATCAGGGTCCAGACCCATAGGCGGACCGTGGCAGGTCGCACAAAAAAAGCCCCCGCACAAGGCGAGGGCCCGTTTCGTTACCCGCTATGGGCGGACGAATTAAAATTCGTGTCCCTTTTCCCGGAGATTGGCCCGCAGCCTGGACATGAATTCGGTGTTCAGATTGCTGGACCATACCCTGACCGCCAACCCGAGCTGGTCGGCCACCGCAGTGTCGGTATCCTGCAATTTTCGTCCCAGTTCACTATCGAAAAACGCCACCAGCTGGGTGAGTTCTTCCAGGGTGAATTGCAGCGAGTAGATGCGCGCGAACTGATCGTAAAGCTCACCCTGGCGGCCTACATACTCGCCAACCACATCAACAGATGCCTGGGCAATATCGGCGGAAAATTCCGGGTTTTGACCGGCCAGCGTTCGGCTGGCATTGGCCGCGGTCTCCATGACGGCTCGCTCATAAAAGCGGCTGCGCATTTTCAGATCGACAAACTGAGAGGCCATCGCGAGCTGTTCGGGGGAGATTTCCTGGGCGCTGACCGCGGGTACGGATGCCCCGGACACGCCAAATGCCAGCACCACGCTGATTAGAATTTTCGACTTGATCATCTTTTGTTTCACCTTGTTGCCCCGGATAAATCCGCCGACCAGAACCACTGCTTTGCCCGAACCCACTGCTTTGCCCAAAACCATGGCTCCGGTTTCCGGCCGGATTTATTTCTGTTCAATAATTTCAACGCCGTCCGGGCCGCCTATATATGCACGACGACACAGCCCGATAAACAGGCCGTGCTCGATTATACCGGGCAACGCGTTCAGCTCACTGGCCAGCGTTTCTGGATCGGAAATGCGGCCAAAAAATGCGTCGGCAATATAGTGGCCGCCATCGGTTGTCAGGCGATCCCCATTGGCCTGCATCCGCCAATCGGCCCCCCTGGCGTCTCCCGTCCGCTTCCGATGCCGCGCCATGAGTGCCCGTACCGCCCCAAGGGTGACCCCGGCGCCAAAGGGCTCGATCTCGATGGGCAGGGCAAACCTGCCCAGAACGTCCACACGCTTGGTCCGGTCGGCGATCACAATCATGCGCGCGGCGGCGGCGGCAACAATTTTCTCGCGCAAATGGGCGCCGCCACCGCCCTTGATCAGTTCCAGCGCGTCATTGAGTTCGTCGGCACCATCCACACACAGATCAAGGTTCGGGCAGGCGTCCAGATCAGTTAGCGGTATTCCCAGCTCCCGAGCCTGAACGGCCGTTTCCGTAGAGGTCGGCACACAAATACACTCAAAACCTGCGGCCACTTTCCGGCCAAGCAGTTCAACGAAAATCCGCGCGGTGGATCCGGTCCCCAGACCCAGCCGCATGCCCGATTCGAGTTCGCCAATTGCAGCTTCGGCTGCGATGCGTTTGTGCTGATCCATTACCTGACTTGCCTGAAAACGTGAAACTTTGCCCGCCGGCCCGCTTCCGCCCATCGCAAAATCCCCACGCCAGCGGGCCAACAACGCGGACAATCACAATTAAGTGTGCCAATCACGGGTATTTGTGAAGAGATGCGACATTGCAACGCCTGCGAAAAATCCGTTCCTGCCCCTATGATTAACTCTTGTGGAAGTTCATAGCGTATATAATGCTCACTTGGAACGCCGTCACCTCGGCGCCCTTTCAATCGAACCAAATGGTAGGGTGAAACATGAAATTATTAAATCAGGCCGTTGTTTTTGCTTTGGCGGCGGTAGCCACACTGGCGATGGCCGGCCAGGCCTTTGCACAGCAGCGCCTTTATGATCCGGTAAAACGTGAATGGGTGACCATAAATCCCATTCATTCTGCCGCCACCAGAAACGTTTCCCTGGGTGGCTCCACCGGACCGGTGGCACGCGAGATGGTCGCCTATGACTGCAGTGTTGCCGTGGGCACGATCATTGTCGAAACTTCGGAACGCCGCACATATCTGGTGACCGACAAATGCAAGGCCATGAAATACGCCGTTGGCGTTGGCCGCCCCGGATTTACGTTCCAGGGAACCTACAACATTACCCGCAAAGTGGAATGGCCGGGCTGGACACCTCCGGCGGCCATGCGCAAGCGTCAACCGGATCTGCCGGCCTTTATGCCCGGTGGCCCCGAGAACCCGTTAGGTTCGCGCGCGCTTTATGTCGGCTCAACTCTTTATCGGTTGCATGGAACGCCAGAGGCGTGGAGCATTGGCGGGGCGGTTTCGTCCGGCTGTATCCGGTTTACCCAGGATGATATTCAGGACCTTTATAAACGGGTGCCTGTGGGTGCCAGGGTAATCGTACGGCTCTAGCGCGCTTTTGCAATTGCCTGCGAACGTTTACCGGCCCCGGTGGGGCCGGTTTTTTTTGTCCTTCGGGACGGGGCTACCCCCCGTTCACGCCGGATTTTATTGCCATGCGCTGCCGGGGCGACTATTTTGCCCGCCAATGACCACCCATTTGATCGAAATCAGGGTTTCCAATGGGCAGAGAGTTTCTTTTCAGCTCTGCCAACCGGTCCCGCATTTGCTCAACCCCTCAGGAAACCATGCCTCAACCAACCTTTAACGAAAAACCACACGTTGATGGCGGCAAGCCGCTCATCGATCGCTTCGGTCGGCAGGTCACTTATGTGCGCATATCGGTCACCGACCGCTGCGATTTCCGGTGCAGCTATTGCATGTCGGAAAATATGGTTTTCCTGCCCAAGCGCGAAGTGCTTTCCCTTGAAGAATTCGATGCCATTGCCTCGGCGTTTGTCGCCCGGGGTGTAACCCGGATCCGCCTCACGGGTGGCGAACCGCTGGTCCGTCGTGATTTCATGACCTTGATCAAGACTTTAAGTCGCCATCTTGACCACGGACTTGAAGAACTTACCCTAACCACCAATGGCTCTCAGCTCCCCCGGTTCGCCACCGCTCTGGCCGATAATGGCATTAAAAGAATCAATGTATCGCTGGACACGCTGGATGCGCAGAAGTTTACGATTCTGACCCGGCGCGGCCGCCTCGATCAGGTGCTTGAGGGCATTGAAGCCGCCCTTGGTGCGGGTTTGAAGGTCAAGATCAACACGGTTGCCCTTAAAGGGATCAACGACGACGAACTGGCTGATCTGATTCGCTGGGCCCACGGTCGGGGCATGGACCACACATTGATCGAAACCATGCCCATGGGCGACACGGGGTTCGACCGGCTGGATCACTATTTGCCCCTCTCCCAGGTGCAGTCCGAGCTTTCCCGCGAGTTTGACCTTGTCCCCGACCCGCACAAGACCGGCGGCCCGGCCCGGTATATGCGGGTGGCCCAGACCGGCGGACGGTTGGGGTTCATCACCCCTCTTACGCATAATTTTTGCGAGGGGTGCAACCGGGTTCGCCTGACGTGTACCGGGGAGCTTTATTTGTGTCTGGGTCAGGAAGACCGGATCAATCTGCGCGATGTGTTGCGCAGCGGGGGACCCAAAGCGCTGGATGCCGCTTTTGACGAGGCCATGCGCATCAAGCCCAGGGGGCACGACTTCAAGATCGAACGGCTCGGGTCCGCCGGCGTTTCCCGGCACATGTCGGTAACCGGGGGATAGTTATTCAGGCCTCGGCGGTCTCGATAAAATCCAGCGGCAACGCCGTGGTATATTTGATCTGTGACATGGCAAACGAGGAACTGACGTCGGAAAGGGATATCTTGGCGATCAGGCGCTGATAAAAGTGATCATAGGCTGCAATGTCCGGCACAACGACCCGCATGAGATAATCGACCTCGCCGCTCATGCGGTAAAACTCCACCACTTCGGTAAATTCCTCGATAATGGCTGCGAACTGGCGGGCCCATTTTTCGTTGTGTTCACTGGTTTTAATGGCGACAAAAACCGTCACGCCGGCATTGACCTTTTTGGGGTCCAAAACCGCAACCCGGCGCACGATTATTCCATCTTCTTCCATTTTCTGAATGCGCCGCCAGCACGGCGTCGTGGACAGGCCCACCTTGCGCCCGATTTCCGCGACGGGGGTCGTTGCGTTTTTCTGCAACAGCGCCAGGATTTTCCGGTCGATACGATCAAGTGCCATTTTCATCCTTTGCGCAATAATTTTGCGCTCATCCAGTTTTTGTGTGTCCGTTTTAGAAAAATAATCGAATATCTCGCCGAATCAAGCCCTTTTATTGCACTTGGGGTTTTTGCTGGTCTGGGGGTGGTCGCCCGATAAACTAACGCACCCTTAACCATCGCGTTGATAGGTTTGGCCAGATGTGCCGGGCTGACCGCTTTGGGTCCGGTCGGGCCGTTTGTTGCGTTTTTGTTTTTTGAGTTGCGTTGATGGATTCTGGTGCGCCCATCCCCGGCAAGGGGGTCCCCCCCAAAACGTCCCCGGAACGGGGCAGAAATGTCCAGCGCACCATATCGGACGCCCGCCAGCGCCTGACCTCGAGCAGCGGCACCCGGGCCTCATACGATTATGAACTGCTGCGCGAATATGTGGACACCCGCATGTCGGGGGCGCTGGCGTTGCCCCTTCTGGTTTTCATATTGGCATTGCTGGCCGGATTGTGGGTGCCGCAACTGGCCGCCCTGACCTGGGCTGCCCTGGTGATCCTGGCTCATATCGGCTTGACGCTGATGGGGGGCAAGTTTCGCGCGATCGACAAGAAAACCTTCGACGCCAGGCGCTGGACGGCAACGTTTCTGGCCGGCGAGACCCTTTACGGGGTGGCCTGGTCATTCATGGCGCTTTTAGCATTTACCTCCAGCAGCACCGACGTGCCGATCCTTTTGTTTGCCATGTTGCTGGTGGGCATCGCCATTAACGCCATTTCCACCCGCACCCTGCCCGCCGCCACCCTCATGAGCACATTGCCGGCCACGGCAACGGTGTCATCGGTGCTGGTGTTTGGCGGTGGCGAACGGTTGCATATCGCGCTGGTGGTGGTGGCGTTCGGGGCGGCATTGTTTTTCAATTATCTGGCCCGGACCATGCACCGCTCGGAAATCCGCAGCCTGGATCACCGGGCCGAGAAAGACGCGCTTATTCTCGAACTGGGGGAAGCAAAAGCGACCTCCGACGAGGCCCGGCTGCAAGCCGAGCAGGCAAACATTGCCAAGTCGCGGTTTCTGGCCACGATCAGCCACGAATTACGCACACCGCTAAATGCGATCATCGGTTTCTCCGAACTGATGAAATCGGAGCTTATGGGCCCGCATTCGGTGCCCCAGTATCAGGAATATTCCGCCGATATTCACACTTCGGGCGAGCATTTACTCAATCTGATCAACGAGGTTCTCGACCTCTCCCGCATCGAGGCGGGCAAATACGAGCTCAACGAAGAAGCTTTTTTGTTGATGCCGATCGTGGAGAACTGCGCCCGGATGCTGGAGATTCGCGCCCGGGCGAAGGGTATTTCGCTGGTTACAGATTTTGAGGAAAACCTGCCCAAGGTCTGGGGCGACGAGCGGGCCCTGCGCCAGGTGGCACTCAACCTTTTATCCAATGCGATCAAGTTCACCCCCCAGTCCGGCAAGGTCATGATTTCGGTTTCGCGCAACGCCGATGGCGGCCAGATGATTTCGGTGCGCGATAACGGGCCGGGAATTCCCGAGGATGAAATTGAAACCGTGCTGTCTTCGTTCGGCCAGGGATCGCTGGCGCAAAAAACCGCCGAACAGGGGGCCGGGCTCGGCCTGCCCATCGTGCAGCGCATCATGGGGATGCATCAGGGCCGGTTCGATCTTTTTTCCAAGTTGCGCTTTGGCACCGAGGCCATTGCCACCCTGCCCCGGGCCCGGGTTATGGATGCGCTGGCGCCGGTACGCGCCCGCCGAAAACTCGAGATCTACGCCGAGGCCAAGTCCAAGTCCAAGGCCAGATCCAACTAAGTATCTTCAGTTTTGCCCGAAACCGTGGCCTGGGCAAAAGTCGCCATGCCCGTGTGCAGCCCCAGGGCCGTTTTGACCAGAACCGCCGCCAGTGCCGCCCCCGACCCCTCGCCCAGCCGCATGCCCAGATCAAGCAGGGGCTGTTTGCCCATGGCGTTTAAGGCCCGGGTGTGGGCGGCCTCGGCCGATCGGTGTCCGAACAGGCAATGATCGAGGGCTCCGGGGTTTATGGCGTACAACACAGCGGCGGCGGCGGTGGCGACAAACCCGTCGATGATCACCGGCACCTTGTTGTGCCGGGCGGCGATTATGGCACCGGCCATGGCGGCAAATTCCCGCCCTCCGAGGCGGGCAAGAGTTTCCAGTGGGGTGATGTCTTTGCGACAGTGCAACTTTAAGGCGGCGTCGATGACACCGGCCTTTCGCACCACCCCGTGCGCATCCAGCCCGGTGCCCGCCCCGGCCCAGTCGGCCCCTGTTCCCCCAAAAATTGCGGCGCACAGGGCGGCGGCGACAGTGGTATTGCCAATGCCCATTTCGCCAATGCACAAAAGATCGGTGTGGCCGGCAATGGCCTCCATCCCGTAGGCCAGCGTGGCCGCCGTGGTTCGCTCATCCATTGCCGGTTCGATACTGATATCGCCCGTGGGCATATCCAGCGCGAGTTCAAATACCCGCAAGTTGAGTTCGTGCAGGGCACAGATTTGCGAAATCGCCGCGCCGCCGTTGGTGAAATTTGCCACCATCTGCCCGGTTACTTCGGAGGGAAACGCGGAGATATTCTGTCTGGTGACCCCGTGATTGGCGGCAAAAACCGCAACCATGGGATTGTTCAGCGCCGGGGTTGATTTTTCCTGCCAGCGGGCGAGAAATTCCACCAGTTCTTCCATTCGGCCCAAAGAACCCGGCGGTT
>JAADFY010000051.1 GCA_013152625.1 Alphaproteobacteria bacterium | reverse complement strand
GACATGATCGTTAAGGGCCAACGGCGGGACACCGCCTGGTTTTCAATTCTGGGCAGCGAGTGGCCGGCCATTCAAAGACGGCTTGAACATTGGCTGGCCCCGGAAAATTTCGATGAGGAGGGCAGACAGTTGCAATCGCTTAGCCGGCTCTGACGGTCTCGATCATTCCGGTAAGCGCCCGCTCTAGAAGTTTTATGTCCGAAGGCCGCGACAACGAGTGATCACCATCGGGCACCAGGGTAAAATTTAACGGGTCTTCCATGAGATGGCTGGCCAGTTTCAGGCTGTGGGCCGGGGGCACGTCGGTGTCCTTGGCCCCGGTCAGAATGTGAACCGGGCATCGGGTGCTAAGGGGCGCGCCAAACAATTTGTGGCGGCGCCCATCGGTAATGAGATCCTTGGTGATCAGATAGGGTTCGCCATAGTCCGACGGCTGCTCGATAAACCCGTCCCGGTTCATTTCTTCGTGCTCGGTTGCACTAAAATGGTTTTCCATGAGGTCCATGGTCATGTCCACTGCCGGTGCGATCAGGACCAGACCGGCGGCCCGGGTCGACCCCTGCGCCAGCAGCGCCCGAACCAGCAACAGGGCCAGCCAGCCGCCCATGGACGACCCGATAATGATCTGGGCGCCGTTGGTTGCTCGTTCAAATACAGTTTCGGCCTCCTCGAGCCAGGCCGTGATGGTCCCGTGGGCAAATTCACCCCCCGAAACCCCGTGGCCGGAATAATCGAACCGGGTCACCCCAAAAGAATGTTCTCGGCCATATTCGGCAACCGCCGCCGCTTTGGTGCCCGACATATCCGAGCGGAACCCCCCCAGCCAGAACAGGCCGGGTGCCGACCCCGGTTGAGCAGCAACCGCAATCTGCCGGGCAGCGGCCCCTTTACCGACATTTACTCGCGTTAACTCACCCAATTTTCAGCCCCTGTTTGCGCGTGTCATCACCATTCTTGTCATTTGTTTGTGCCAGACAAACCAGTTGACACAAAAAGGTCCCATGATTGCGGTTGACTTTGCACCCGATAAACAAGATTTTACGCGCACTCGGCAAACCTGCCAACAACAAAAGGATCATACGCCATTCGCCGTCCACAAAGACCGGTGCAGCCCCAAAAGGACGGGCCTCGCGCCAACCGGGACATCACAGTCCCCCAGGTTCAGCTCATTGATGCTGAAGGTAACAATCGCGGTGCAACACCCATTGAGGAGGCACTCGAGGTCGCCCTCGATGCGGGCCTTGATCTGGTGGAGATTTCGCCTAATGCCAGCCCGCCCGTGGCCAAAGTGCTCGATTTGGGCAAATTCAAATATCAGGCCCAGAAAAAAGCCAATGAAGCGCGCAAGAAACAAAAGATCATTGAGGTCAAGGAGATCAAACTCAGACCCAACATCGACACCCACGACTATGATGTCAAAATGCGCGCGGTGACCCGATTTCTTGAAGACGGTGACAAGGTCAAGGTTACCATGCGCTTCCGGGGCCGGGAGATGGCCCATCAGGAGATCGGGCTCGATTTGCTGTTTAAGGTGCGCGACCAGATGGAAGAGCTTGGCAAGGTCGAATCGGCGCCCAAGTCGGAAGGGCGCCAGATGGTTATGGTGCTTGCCCCGGTCGCGTCCAAATAGCCGGCAGATTTTTATTGGATAAAATTGCAGCGATTATTCTAAACGCCCTGTAATTGCGGTCGCGTACGCTCCCCGATCCTGATCCGGGAGCGTACGCTATGCCTGTAACCAGTGAAAATTCTTCGTGTCGGTTCGAACCTGAAAAACCTGATGATTTAAGCAACCGCGAATTTTCTTTGCGACAGGTGCGCAACGACTGTGCCTGGCTGGGGGGCCTGATCGTGGCCGCCGGTGTCGGAATTTCTGTGCTGGCCAGCGGCGGTTCGAGCGGGCTTTTTGCGCCGGCCTGGGTGGTGCTGGGCGTTGGCGCCGTGCTGGTCCTGATCGGACTATCGTTCCTGTTGCGCGGTTTTGGTTTTGCCCGGCTGGCCCCGGTTGCCGGCCTGGTGGCTCTTTCGGGCCTTACCGTGTCAGGCTTGGGGATCGGCAGTGCTGCGGGCGCCTCGTGCAGCGCCGATCTGGGGTTTTTGGCCCTAAATGTATCCGGCTGGAGTTGCGGGCTGGTTTTTGGTGCTGTCGGTGCGGCGATCCTGACATTGGCTGTGGCTACGGTGTTTTTGGTAATTTTTAGGACCGCGAGCGCAAAAATTCAGCGCAACCCCAAAGGTTCACCTAACTGATAAACCCGGTCACACCCTGCCAGACGATCCAGCCGCCAATCCCCACCACCAGCCCGGCAAATAGAAACCGCAGAATATTGCGTTTGCCCCCGAGCCACCGACCGGCCAGGGCGCCAAAAATACCACCCACTGCTCCGCCAGCGACAAAAAATGCCGCCAGACGCCAGTCCACCAGCCCCGAAACCGCATAGCTGCCCGCTGTCGCCATGCCAAAAGCGGAAACCGATACCAAAGAGGTGCCAATGGCAAAGCCCAGTGGCATGCCGGTGGCCAGCATCAGGCCGGGCACGATCAAAAAGCCGCCGCCGATGCCAAAAAACCCGGACAGCAACCCCACCCCGAGCCCGATGGGAACCAGACGGGGCAACAGCCGGGCGGCCGTTGAAGCATCAAGGCGCACATCGGCATTGCCCGGCCCGCCGCGCTTGAACCCCATGGCCAGCCCGACCACAATCATGAGGGCGCCAAAAGCGGCCAGCAGCCAGTCGCCGTCCACCTGTTTGGCGATCTGTGCGCTGCCAAGGGCGCCCAGCACCCCCGAGGCGGAAAACACCAGGGCGCATTTCCACTTCACATTGCCGGCCCGCCAATGGGGCACCAGATTGACCAATGCGCTGCCCGCCACGGCCACCGCCGAGGTGCCAATGGCGATGTGAGGCGAGCTGATGCCGACAAAATAGATGAGCAGCGGCACCGCCAGAATGGAGCCGCCTCCGCCCACCAGCCCTAAAACCACACCCACCAGCAGCCCCGAAAGCGTGCCTGTTATGTCAGTTTGAATCATGGGGCCACCGGACAGTAAATATCGGTAAGGGCCGCCAAAAGCGCCCGCGCCCGATCATCGGCAATGCGATAGCGCAGGGCCTGGCCATCCCGGGAATAGCTCACCAGCCCTTCCGCGCGAAGCTTGGCCAGGTGTTGGGACAGGGCCGACTGCGAGAGACCCACCGAGGTCGCCAGCGCCCCGGCGCCCATATCACCGTTGGTCTCCAGCTGGCACATGATCATCAGTCTGCGCTGGTTGGACAGCACATCGAGCACCTGGGCCACCTCAAGGGCGCTGTGCTCGAGATTGCCGGCTTGTTTCATCTGGGATGCCATAGAATAATCACTTTAGGAGTTGCTAAATTAGGAAAAACTAATATACAGGTCGAAATCACAAGTCAATCAACCAGTTTGCAGCCCGATCGAAAGGTCCCGTCATGACCGAAAAGACATCCACCCCGGCGCCAGCCATCAAGGCCTTTTTTGACGAGGCCACCAATACGGTGAGCTATCTGGTCGCCGACCCTGCCACCGGCAGAGCCGCCGTCATTGATCCCGTACTCGATTATGACCACAAGTCCGGCCAGGTCGACACCAGATCGGTCGAGGCCATTCTTGGCGCTGCCAGAGATCAGGGCCTGACCATCGACTGGGCGTTAGAAACCCATGCCCATGCCGATCACTTGTCCGGCGCCCCGTACATCAAGGCCAAAACCGGCGCCAAAATAGGCATTGGCGAGCATATCCGTGAGGTGCAGAAAATTTTTCGTCCGGTATTTAACGCAACGGACCTAAAAACCGACGGCTCCGATTTTGATCATCTGTTTGTTGACGGTGAGACATTTCTGATCGGCGATCTAAAAGTTGGCGTCATGCACACCCCCGGCCATACCCCGGCGGACATCAGCTACCGG
Organism: Alphaproteobacteria bacterium; assembly: GCA_013152625.1. Classification (GTDB taxonomy): domain Bacteria; phylum Pseudomonadota; class Alphaproteobacteria; order Rhizobiales; family Devosiaceae; genus JAADFY01. Next base: position 3,520 of record JAADFY010000051.1, on the reverse strand, counting down.
ATTGGCAATGCGGTATTTGTCGGCGACACCATGTTCATGCCCGATTATGGCACCGCCCGGGCCGATTTCCCCGGCGGCGATGCCAACAAGCTCTACCGCTCCATTCACCGGTTGCTGGAGTTGCCCGGCACAACCGCCCTTTACATGTGCCACGACTACAAGGCCCCCGGTCGCGATGCCTATGCCTGGGAAACCACTGTCGCCGAGGCCCGAAACAATGTGCACATCAGGGACGGCGTTACCGAGGATGAATTCGTCGCCATGCGCCAAAAAAGAGACGCGACCCTGTCGGCGCCGACCCTGTTGCTGCCTTCCATTCAGGTCAACATTCGCGCCGGCCGTTTTCCCAAGGCCGAGCACAATGGCGTTCATTATCTTTTGATCCCGGTCAAGGCCCGCCAGAACGGCGCCCTGATTGACTAAAAAATCTGTCCGTCAATTCAGGACAAATCATCCTTCCCGATTTCAGGAAATCAAACCATCATGAACGCTTTTTTCGGCGCCTTCACAAAGGCCCGCCTGCAAACGATTGCCGCAATGGATGCCATGCGCTTCCACGCCGACCCAAATACCGTTTTCGTTGACGTGCGCAACCACAATGAAATCTCCGCCACGGGCACCATCCTTGGCGCAATCCGGGCCCCGTTGCCCGAGTTTGCCAGCCATGCCCACCCCGGCGGCGGTGGCAGCCTGCCATCGGCCCAAAGCGGCAAGCGTATTGTTTTAATTTGTGCTTCGGGCATGCGCTCCCAGACCGCCGGTCGCCAGCTTGTCGGTCTTGGCTACACCGAAGTCATCAATATCAGCGGTGGGTTTGGCCAGTGGGCGGCGGCGGGGGGCCCGGTGGAAAGATAAATCGCCCATATTCGGGATGGACCAACCGCCGGTTCACCGATACATGGGAGAACTGGTGGACCCAAAAAATAAAGCCCTTCTCCCATGGCGACCCGATTTGCCTTAGCGGCGCCGTGGCGGGCAGAGTTCAGGGCAACCTTCAAGCTGGCCTGGCCGCTGGTTCTTGCCCAGATCGCCCAGATATCCCTCTATACCACGGACGTTATTGTCATGGGTCGGCTCGGCGTGCGCGAGCTGGCCGCCGGAACCCTCGCCACCGCCCTGCTGCATCCCCTGCTGATAGGCGGCTTCGGCGTAGTCACCGCCACCGCGGCGGTTATCGCCCAGGCTGTTGGCGCCCGGGATCCCCGCTCGGTGCGCCGCACGGTCCGGCAGGGGTTCTGGATGGCGGTCATTTTGTCTGTGCTCATCATCCCCATTCTGCTTAACGCCACCCCCATTCTGACCGCTTTGGGTCAGGACCCCCAGACCATTGTATTGACCGAAACTTACTTGAAGTTCGCCGCCTGGAGCGTGCCGGGCAGCCTGGGGTTCGTTGTCCTGCGCTCGCTCATGGCCGCCCGGGGCAATAGCGGCACGGTGCTGGTGATCACCCTGGTTGCCGTTGTGGCCAACATTATTGCCAACTATGCTCTGGTGTTCGGCAATTTCGGTTTCCCCCGCCTGGAACTGGCCGGTGCCGCCATTGCCACGACCATTGTCAGCGTCATCATGTTTCTTTTCGCCCTGGCCTTTGTGGTGTTTCACCGCCGCTACCGGCGCTTTTTCGTGCTCATGCGCTTGTTCCGGCCCGACTGGGGGCGCTTGATTGCTCTGTTTCGCATTGGCCTGCCCATTGGCTTGACCCTTTTATCCGAGGTGGGCCTGTTTGGGGTTGCCATTATCATGATGGGCTGGCTGGGCACCGCCGAGGTCGCCGCCCACGCCGTTGCCGCTCAAACCGCCGCCATTACTTTCATGGTGCCTTTAGGGCTTTCCCAGGCGACCACGGTCCGGGTGGGTCTGGCCATTGGCGCCAGCAATCCCGGAAATGTGGGCATTGCCGGCTGGACGTCGCTGGTCATGGCGCTTGGGTTCATGGTGCTGGCCAGCGCCGCCATGATATTGTTTCCCCGCTTTCTGGCCTCTGCCTTTCTCGATCTGAGCGATCCGGCCAATAGCGTCACCCTTGGACTTGCCGTTAGCTATCTGGGGGTCGCCGCGCTGTTTCAACTCGTGGACGGGGCCCAGGTGACCATGGGGGCGGCGTTGCGCGGCCTTAATGACACACGGGTGCCCATGGTATTGTCTCTTGTCGGATATTGGGCGATCGGCCTGACGGTGGGCTATGTTCTGGGCTTTGTTTTTGGCTGGCGCGGCCTTGGCATCTGGATGGGACTGGCCGCCGGGCTGACCTTTGTCGCGGTGGTTCTGACCGTGCGTTTTGCCAGGCGGGAAAAACTTCGCCTTTATGACAAGGCCTCGCCGATCTGACCCACGCGATGTACCCCTTGCGCCAAGACCCGCCGCCCCTTATAACCCGCGCTTCTGCAGATACCGGGCGGCCCGGCCCAAAAGGCATGCCGTGGTCCGCCCTGAATGCTCATTCCGGCTCTTTTTTTAAAAAAGAGGGCCCCAACCGAAAGAAGCAAAATGCCTAAGATCAAGACCAAATCCGGCGCCAAGAAACGTTTCAAGGTGACGGGCACCGGCAAGATCATGGCCGCAGTGGCTGGCAAGCGCCACCGCCTGATCTCGCATAACGGCAAATATATCCGCCAGAACCGGGGCACCGTGGTGCTTTCAAAACCCGATCAGCGGACCATTCGCAAATACATGCCGTACGCCCGCTAGCACCGCTTAAAGGAACGATCAAATGTCCCGCGTCAAACGAGGCGTTACTTCCCACGCCCGCCACAAAAAAACGCTCAAGGCCGCCAAAGGCTATTTTGGCCGCCGCTCCACCACCATTCGCACCGCCAAGCAGGCGGTGGAAAAAGCCGCCCAGTATGCCTATCGCGACCGCCGCGTCCGCAAGCGCAATTTCCGCGCCCTGTGGATCCAGCGCATCAACGCCGCCACCCGCGAGCATGGCTTAACCTATGGCCGATTTATCGACGGCCTCAGCAAGGCTGAGGTCGCGGTTGACCGCAAGGTGCTGGCCGATCTGGCCGTGCGTGAGCCCGAAGCGTTCGCGGTTCTTGTTGCCAGCGCCAAAAAGGCACTGGGATATCTTGCCGAGGTGGACAAGGTCACCCACACCAGGGTGTCTGCTTAACCCGCGATTACCTCGAACTGCTGAGGCCGAACCTTCGCCTTGCCCCATCTGTAACGGTGGTGCAGGGCCATTTGTGTTTGCGCCCGCCGCCCGTCATGGGTAGGTGCATACCCCTTGGGCTTGTTTTCATATGGGAAAACCAAAAATGGCTGACAGCGACCCGAAAATCGAGCAGTTACGTACCGCCACCGAGACCGCCATCGCCAGCGCCGACAGCGAACGCGCCCTGGAAGAAGTGCGGGTGGCGGCCCTTGGCAAGAAGGGATCGATCTCGGCTCTTTTAGCCACCCTGGGCAAAATGGACGCCGAACAGCGCCGCACCATGGGCCCCGCCTTCAATGAGCTGAAAAAACACGTGGCCGCCCTCATCGAGGCAAAGGCACAAACCCTTGGCGCCATCGCCCTTGA
>JAADFY010000050.1 GCA_013152625.1 Alphaproteobacteria bacterium | reverse complement strand
CCGAATTCCATGACCTGGGCCGTGGCAAAAACCGTGGCGCAGAACGCGGTGAACATGAACATGAGGATCTTGACCCGATTGACCGGCACCCCCACATATCGCGCCGCCTGGGCATCACCGCCAGCGGCAAAAATCCAGTTGCCGAACCGGGTGCGCGTTAACAGAACATGGCCGAAAATCACTAGCGCGACGGCCCACACGATCAGCATCGGTATGCCATCCACCACCGGTTCCCCGGTCCGTGGCCCGGCGACAAACGTGTCAACGACCCCGATGTCAGCCAGCCACACGAAAAAACCTTTCAGGATTTTACCCCCGAACAGAGCCGCCAGCGGGTCACCCTCGGCCACCTCTTTTACCCCACCGATGATGGTTTTGCGGGTGGTGGCGATGGACAGGAATATCGTCAGCCCACGCAAAATATACAAAAACGCCAGGGTCACGATAAACGAGGGCAGGCCCGTTCGAACCACAATGAAGCCGTTGAGCGCCCCGATGGACATGGCAATGATAAATGCGGTGATGATCGCCACCCACACCGGAAAGCCCCAGGTCACCGACATCAGCGCAATGATGATACCGGAAAACCCGATCATCGAGCCCACAGAGAGATCGAATTCCCCTGCGATCATGAGCAAACAGGCGCCCACCGCGATAATGGCGAACTGGGCCGAAACCACGCCCCAGTTGATCATGCCCTCTGGTGAGAACATGCCACTGTCCCGGGCCACCCCGATAAAGAACATGAAAACCAGAACGGTGCCGGCAATGGCCCCCAGTTCCGGTCGAATGAGTATTTTGCGCAAGCGCGAGGTTTCTTTTAAGCGCTCGTCTTTTTTCGGCCCCGGCGCTGCCGGTGGTGTTTGAACCTTTGCACCGCCATTTCCATCATCCGACATCGCCCCGCCCCCTTGCTGGAGTTGCTCCCGCCCGCGTGCCCTGTCGCGCCTCCCCAAAGGGCTCGCCGGGCATGATACGGGCTGGAGAATCTGTACGGCTGGCGCACCAATGCGGTCCGCCAGCCGGAGTTTTCAACTACCGGTATTCGCCGGCATACTCTTCGACAAGAGCAATATTGTCCTTGGTGATAAATCCGGGACCCGAGTTGATCGAGTTGCCCGGCACCACGCCATAGCGGGTCAGATTGGTCAGAATGACCACCGGCAGATAACCCTGCAGGAAGGGCTGCTGATCAATGGCGTAGGAGATGATGCCAGCCTTGATCGCGTCGGCAATATCGGTCGACAGATCAAACGTGCCAAACTCAATGGTGCCGGATCTGCCCGACGCATCAAGTGCTGCAAGAGTTGCCTCGGCTGAAGTGGGGCCCAGGGTCAGGATGCCATTGGTTTCCGGGTTGGCCGACAGATAAGCGGTCACTTTGGATTTGATTTCGGTGGGATCGGTGCCCGAATCAATCATCTGGTTCCCAAGTTCCACACCAAGACCATCGGCAAAGCCCTGGCAGCGCTCAACCGAAGAGGGGTTGGTGATATAATGATTGACGCACAAAAAGCTGGTCACGCCAACGTCTTTGGCCCGCAGCCCGGCGCCGAACCCGGCGTCATATTCAGGCTGGCCCACATGCAGAAGCGCGCCCAGTTCCCGGGACTGTTCCTGGGTGCCGGAGTTGATGGTGATCACCGGAATACCCTTGGCTACCGCATTCATGATCGGTCCCGATAACACATCAAAATCGGCGATGGTTACAATGATCCCATCCGGATTGGATGCCGAGGCCTGCTCGACAAGCCGGGCCATATCGGCCAGGTCGCCGGTGGGCGGGTTACGGATATCCACTGTAACATCGAGTTGCTCGGCTGCGAGGTCGATGGCGTTCTTGATGGTGTTCCACCAGCTATCGCTGTCCGGCGAATGGTAGACCATCACATAGCGTTCCCCCTGCGCCAGCGCGGGTACGAGCCCGCCGGCCAGCATCATGGTCCCTGCGGCCAATGCCACTATTAGTTTCTTCATAACTTCCTCCCTGAAAGTTCGACAGAACAAGACTTCCCAGACCCCAATTGGCCGGAAATCCAAACCGGGACCCCGGCCACGTGCCGAAATCCTTGAATAGAACGTATATTCCAATTATGACACGATGCAACTGGTTTTTTCTATGCTAGACCAGCTTCCGGCTGGCCCCCACCGAAACCGCCAGCGCAATGGCCAGCGACAGGGTCGCCGACAGGGGCCGGAACGCCCCCACATCGATTTCCGAGACCAGAAGCGGCGCCGGATCGAACTGAACCAGCGGGCTGGAGCGTAAATCCGTAATCGCCACCACATTTACCCCCGATTGTGTGGCCGCTCTGGCCAGATCGACAGTTTTGGCGGAATAGGGGGCAAATGTTATGGCGATCAGCGCATCACCCGGGGCCAGAAGCTGTAGCGAGGCAAGATTGCCCACCCCGCTGTGCAGTACCGAACGAATGGACATATGCTCGAATGCATGGCTGAGATAAGTGGCCACCGGAAACGCCCGGCCATACCCCCCCAGATGAATGATATTGGCCCCGCCAAGTGTGGACACCGCCCGATCCAGGGCCGCGGCGTCGAGGGAATGCATGAGGTTTTCCAGTGACGCCCGGCCCGCCTCGACAAATTCGGCCAGCAGGGCCGAAGCGGAATTGGCCCCCCGGGCACGCAGTTTGTTCAGCCGGGTGGAGTAATCCGGCCACTTTTTTGCATACTCATGCCGGAACAGCTTTTGCATGTCCGAAAATCCGCGAAACCCCAGTTCCTGACAAAACCGGATAAACGCCGAAGGCTGCACCCCCGCCGCCACCGCCAGATCAGCAACCGTTGACACCGCCACGCGATCCGGGTTGCGGCCAATGAATTGCGCGCATTGCCGCAGGCGTTTGGGCAGGCCACCTTCGATTTCGCCCAGGCGCACATAAAACGCATCCATGGTGCCCGGCGGCTCCGGTTTGTTCAGTTTCTGGTTTGCTGTCAGCTTGACTTGTTCCATGTTCCATGATTTTGGAATATTTGTTCTGGTTTGGCAACATGGCATCGGGGCCAGTCACTGCCAGATATTATTGACTTTACAAAAAAAGGGCTGACTGGACATGACACTTGGCATTGCACTTCTGGGGGCCGGACGCATTGGTCAGGTTCATGCCGACGCTGTCGCCGCCTGCACCAACGCCACGCTGATTTCCGTTACCGACATCATGGCCCCGGCGGCCATGGCGCTGGCCGAGCGCCACGACTGCCAGGTGCGCGCCCTGGATGACATCGCCGGCGCCAGCAATGTAGACGCCGTGATCATCGCCACCCCCACCCCCACCCACGCCGATCTGATTGAACGGTTCGCCCGGGTGGGAAAAGCGGTTTTTTGCGAAAAGCCGATTGATTTGAATCTGGATCGGGTGCGCGCCTGTCTGTCGGTGGTTGCCGACACCCAAACAACGCTTATGGTGGGGTTCAATCGCCGCTTCGATCCCCATATCGGCGCCGTCCGCGCCGCCATAGAGGCCGGAGAGGTCGGAACGGTGGAAATGGTCCAGATTACCTCCCGCGATCCCGGCGCGCCCCCCCCCGACTATATCCGTTCCTCGGGGGGGATTTTCCGCGATATGACCATCCACGATTTCGATTTGGCCCGTTTCATGCTGGGCGAGGAAATCGAAACCGTGTGTGCCACCGCCTCGGTGCTCACCGATCCCGCTATTGCCGATCTGGACGATTTTGACAGCGTCTCGGTGATTTTGACCACGAAAACCGGTCGGCACTGCACCATCTCCAATTCCCGTCGCGCGACTTATGGGTACGATCAGCGGGTCGAAGTTCACGGATCAAAAGGCATGGTTTCGGTAAAAAACCAACGCCCCCTGGACATCGAAATTGCCACCGCTTCGGGTTATGTCCGCCCGCCCCTCCACGATTTTTTCATGACCCGTTACACCCAAGCCTATGAAGCCGAAATTGCCGCATTCGTAAAATGCGTGCAAACCGGCTCCAGGCCCTCCCCGGATGGAAATGACGGCCTGATGGCGCTGGCGCTGGCCGAGGCGGCGCTTCAATCGGTCACCGGGGGGCGCCAAATCCCTGTTTCTCAAATTCTGGAGCCCCGACCATGAAATCCATCGGCATCGGCCTGATTGGCACCGGTTTTATGGGCAAATGCCATGCCCTGGCCTATGGGGCCGTCAAGGCGGTATTCGGCGACGTTCCCGCCCCGCGCCTTGAAGTTCTGTGCGACACACCCTTAGAGCACGCCGAAACCATGGCCAGCCAGTTCGGCTTTGGGCGCGCCACCGATGACTGGCGGGCCCTGATTGCCGACCCCGCCGTCGATCTGGTGTCCATCACCACCCCCAACCGCATGCACCGGGAAATGGCCATGGCCGCCCTGGCCGCCGGCAAACACGTCCATTGCGAAAAACCCATGGCCTTAACTCTTGATGAGGCGTTCGAAATGGCCGCAGCGGCCGGCAATGCCCCCGGCAGGACCATGGTCGGCTACAATTACATTCGCAATCCCGCCTTCATCCATGCCCAAAAACTGGTTACCGAAGGTGCGATTGGCCGCCTGACCCATTTTCGTGGTCAGGTGGATGAGGACTATCAGGCCGACCCGGATCTGGAATGGACCTGGCGGGCCACAAGGGCCGATGCGGGGCTGGGGGCATTGGGCGACATGGGGTGCCATCTGGTCTCGGTCGCCATGGGGCTCGCAGGTCCCATCGACAGCCTGATCGCCGACATCCAGACCATTTATGAAACCCGCCCCGAACCCGGCGGCCAATCCTCAAAACCGGTGGAGAACGAAGATGTCGCCTCGGCCCTTGTTCGCTTTACCAGCGGCATTCAGGGCATTCTGACCACCTCGCGCTCGGCCTGGGGCCGCAAGTGCTTTCTGGCATTTGAAATTCACGGCGACAAAGGCATGATCCGCATTGATTTTGAACGCATGAACGAACTCATGCTGTATCAAAACACCGGGCCTGTGGCCGAACAGGGGTTCAAGCGGGTTCTAACCAGCCCCGCCCATGAACCCTATGGCCGTTTTTGCCCCGCGCCGGGCCACCAGCTTGGCTTTAACGATCTCAAGCTGATCGAGGTCCACGCTTTTCTGACCGCCATTGCCAAAAACAAACCGGCCTATCCTTCGTTCGCCGACGCTTTGGAAATCGAAAAAGTCATTCACGCCATTCACCGGGCGGCCACCGACGGCACCCGGGTTGCGATCGGCGCCATGTGACCGCCTCCGCGTCCGCCTGACCCCCGCCCTGACCCATGTGACCTAGACCAGATCGCCGCTTTGTGGGTCGAACAGGCGCACATTGCCCACCCGGGGCCTGAGGTAAATTTCCTGTCCGACGCCAAAATCATGGCGTTCGCGAAAGATCGCCACAATTTCTTTTTCGCCGAATTGCAGCACCACATGGGTTTCCGGCCCCGTGGGCTCCACCACCGACACCGTGGACAAAAACCCGTTTTCTTCCCCCCCCAGCTCAAGATGCTCGGGCCTGAAGCCGTAAATCACCTTTTGCCCTTCGCTCAACCGGCCCTCAAGCTCTTTGGTCACCGGCAACCGGGCGCCATTGATCATGACGGCGCAGCCGTTGTCGGTGCTGACAACCCCTTCGATAAGATTGGTAGCCGGCGACCCGATAAATCCGGCCACAAACAGGTTGCACGGATTGTCATATAGATCGAGGGGCGTGCCCATCTGCTCCACCACCCCGTCATTCATGACCACGATCTTGTCGGCCATGGTCATCGCCTCCACCTGGTCGTGGGTGACAAAAATGGTGGTGGTGCCCAGCCTTTGATGCAACCGCTTGATTTCGGCCCGCATCTGGACGCGCAATTTGGCATCGAGGTTGGACAAGGGTTCGTCGAACAGAAAAACCTGCGGATCACGAACGATGGCCCGGCCCATGGCCACCCGCTGCCGCTGGCCGCCCGAGAGCTGGCGCGGATAGCGCCCGAGATACGGTTCAAGGCCCAGGATTTCAGTGGCCGCCGCCACCCGTTCGTCGATCACCGATTGCTCGATTTTTCGCAATTTGAGGGAGAACGAGAGGTTTTCGGCCACTTTCATATGGGGATAAAGCGCATAGGACTGAAACACCATGGCGATGTCGCGATCCTTGGGCGGCAGGTGATTGACCACCGTTTCGCCAATGGCAATTTCCCCTGAACCAATGGTTTCCAGCCCGGCGATCATGCGCAGCAACGTGGATTTACCGCACCCCGAAGGCCCCACCAGCACCACAAAATCCCCGTCAACAATATCCACGCTGACCCCGTGAATAACCTTGACCGGCCCGAACGCCTTCCACACGTCCCGGATTTCAACTCGCGCCATTTTTTGGCCCCCAAAATTCTAACAAGGCGTTCTTTTGCCCGCCATAAAGCAACACTCCCGGCGCCCTGACAAGACCGGCGCCCCCCTATGGCGGACAAATCCCTCCCGGGCGAGCCATAGTTGGGCCGCCGATGGAAACTTTTCCATTAGATTGCGTGCCGAAATCCGGTTCATGGCTTTTTGCGCTTTCCCTTGCCGCTTTTATGTGGTCTTTTTTTCAAAATCATCTGATCGGAGGCCCCATGCTCAAGAACCTTGATCCCCTGCTTAACGCCGATGTCCTGCGGGCCCTGCGCGCCATGGGGCACGGAGATGAACTGGTAATTTGCGACACCAATTTTCCCGCCGATTCTGTGGCCCGCCAGACGGCAATCGGTAAATTGCTTCGCATTGACAATGTGCCTGCCTCCCGGGTCGCCAAAGCTGTCCTTTCGGTCATGCCGCTGGATAGTTTTGTCGATGCCCCCGCCGGCCGAATGGAAGTGGTGGGCAATCCCGATCAGATCGAGCCGGTCCAGCAGGAGGTTCAACGCGAGATCGATGCGGCCGAAGGCCGGGCCTGGCCCATGGCTTCGATTGAACGCTTCGACTTTTACGAGCGCGCCAAAAAGGCCTATTGCATCATTCAGTCCGGGGAGTTGCGGTTTTACGGCTGTTTCATTTTCAAAAAAGGCGTGATCGCGCCACCAGAAACACAGGCAAAATCCTGAACATGACAAATTCGGGCAACCGGGTCGTAATTCTGGGCGTATTCGTTGCCGATCTGGCGTTTCGGGCCAATCGCCTGCCCGAGATTGGCGAAACCATCACCGGATCGGGCTTCGCCCTGGGTCCGGGCGGCAAAGGGTCCAATCAGGCGGTGGCGGCGGCCAGGGCCGGCGCCGACGTCACCTTTATATCGCGTATCGGCGACGACGCGTTTGGCGCTATCGCCATGGATACATGGGCCGGGGAATCCATTACGCCAAAAGTGACAAAAATGGCCGATTTGCCCACTGGCAGTGCCTTTATATTTGTCAACGACACCACCGGCGACAATGCCATCATCATTGTGCCCGGCGCTGCCGATGCCATCACCGCCGCCGATGTCGAGGCCCAGAGCAGCACAATCGCCGCGTCGTCCGTTTTTGTCACCCAGCTCGAACAACCGGTCAAAGCCGCCTT
>JAADFY010000049.1 GCA_013152625.1 Alphaproteobacteria bacterium | reverse complement strand
TGAGATAATCACCGTATTGCCAGGAATGGCAGCATTGTTGGCGGCCGAAATCGTTGCGCCCGAGCAAAGCGGACCGACAAGTGCGGTAACATTTTCGGTGTTGATCATCCGGTCGGCGGCGCTGGCGGCGGCGGTGGCATCGGCGCATGTGCTGTCACCGGAAATGATCTCGAGCGTGCCGCCAAGAACGCCGCCCTGGGCGTTGATATGCTGGACGGCCAGTTTGGCGCCCTCGAAAATTGGCGGCGCCATTGCTTCAATAGGGCCGGTAAACCCACCCAGAAAACCGATTTTTGCCTGGGCAAACGCCGGGGTGGCGGCGGAAAGCGCGGCCACTGCAACCGCCGTGGAAAGTGAAATTTTCAAAAGACGCATGATTCCCTCATCTGCATTTTGTTCGCGGCCCCATGCCAGGCGGTAATTTTGCCAGCATCAGGCACGACGCGTTGTCCGGGGCAACGGTTTGTGCCCCGCTGTATAGGGTTTTATCGTCAATTGTGGCGGGAGTCACCTGTTTCATGGCGATTGTGTCGATGGGTGACCCCCCTTATACCTCTATCGTTAATTCAAGCCGGGCTATGGGCAATCGTGCCAACAATATCGTTGCACCCGAACCCTGCAGTTTTACGGCGAAGCGGCGGGAGACCTGAGGTGACATTTACAGACCTTGCCCTAGGGCCGCGCCCGAAAAGGGGGGCGGCGGTTCTTTGCCGCGCCTTCGCGACCGCCCTTGTTCTGACAGCCGGCCTGACACTATTTACCCCCGTGGCCGGTGGACAGGAAGGCCAGCCGGATCACATCGACCCTGTTGCAATCCCGGGTGACGGGGCAACCCCTGCGCCCCTGTGCGGCACAAAACCGGTGACCATTGCCGATATGGGCTGGCCGTCGGCCTCTATTCTGGCCGCAATCCATGCTCTGGTGCTCGAAGGAGAACTGGGGTGTCAGATTCGGGTTATTGGCGGCGACAATCTGGCAACCCTGTCGTCCATGGCCACCACCGGGGAGCCGGCCATTGCCCCTGAATTGTGGATTGGCCGGGTGGCCGAGGTATGGAACAGCGCTCTTAAAACCCAGTCGGTGCGTCGGGCCGGAAACAGCTTTGACGGCGGACCGATGCAGGGCTGGTTCGTGCCCGAGTTTGCAATCCGCGCCAATCGCGATATCAGCCAAGCCGACGCGCTGGCCCAAAACGCGCAGAGTTTTCGCTCCCAAGGCCGCCCGCCCCGCTTTGTTACCTGCCCGCTGGACTGGGCCTGTAATATCATCAACGCCAACCTCATCCGGGCCTATGGAATCGAGGGTACGTTCGAAGTTGTTACCCCGGCGAACAGGTTTGAACTCGACCAGGTGATCGCCGAGGCCATGTCCCGGCGCGAGCCGCTGCTTTTTTACTATTGGCAGCCCAATGCAGCGCTGTGGCAATTTGGTTTTGACGCCGTCGATCTGGGCCCCTTCGACCCAGAAGCTCTGCCCTGTCTTGCCCAGCCAGGATGCCGGGCGCCCAAGAAAAGCGCGTTTGCGCCCGAACCGGTGATTGTGGTGGCGGCGGAATGGCTGGCGGTGGAAGTGCCGGCGGTTTTTGATTATCTGGGCCGGGCCAGCATGCCATTGGAGGAAATGAACCGGTTGCTGGCGTGGCAGAATGCAGGCAACGCTGACAGTGCGGAAGTTGCGGCAGAGTTTTATGAGAACAGCGGCGAGATCTGGGAACCCTGGGTGGCGGACCTTTTGCCCTAACCAGAGTTTTTGGCGGGTGTTTTGGAGTCGGCGTCAGCCGTTTCGGATTTTGTTCTGGCCACCAGAGCCTCAGTGACTTTTTGGCGCAACATGGCCAACTCAAAGGGTTTGGCGATCACATCGTAGACCAAAAGATCCAGACCGTGAGCGCGCTCGCGCTGGTCGGCAAATCCGGTCATTAACAATATTGTCATCTGTGGAAACCGGGCCGCTGTGTGCAAGGCCAGGGCAATTCCGTCCATGATCGGCATCTGGATGTCCGACAACAGGAGATCAAATTTCCCGTTTTCGGCCTCCAGCGCCTCCACCGCCAGACCGCCATCTTCGGCCTCAACGACTTCGTGCCCATCGATTTGCAGGGCCCGGGCAACAAATCGCCGAACGCTGGTATCATCCTCGGCCAACAATATCCGCGCCATCATTTATTCCTCCAGAACAGATTTTTTTATCGGTGATCCGCCATTGTCGTTTGGGGCAAATCCCATAGTGTCAAAACTCAGGCGCACCGTGACCGCGTTTTGCGGCGGGGCGGCAAGCTGGGTCTCGAACGTTATTGAATCTCCGGGCTCAAGCTCGCTGTCCTCGGCGCGCACCCGCCAGTTGTAAATTTCCGCACCGTTGGCCCCGATCAGCGAAACGCGGATGGGGGGCACTTCAACCGTGCGACCGACGGTAGAGATGATACGTCCATCCACCACAAGCACCCGGTTGCCGTTTTGCAGGGTGCTGATGGTACGTACTTCGGTCAGATCAAGGCCGACCACGTTGATTTCTATACCGACCAGTTTGTACAGGGAGGCCAGATCGGGAAACGCGGCGACCACCATGTTGCGGCCAAGCAGGGCGGTGCCGATGACCACTATGACCGCAACCAGAAACAGAGCGCTCCCCAGCCGCTTGACCCGGGCCATGGGCATGGAATCAAATATTTCGCGGCTGCGGCGTTCAATAAAGCGGGCCTGGGCTGATTTTGGCTTTACGGGGCGTTTTTTGCTCTTTTCGCCCTGAGCAGCATCTGCCTGGGTTTTGGTGCGTCCTGCAGCGTCGGCATTGGCCATTTCCCTGTCCAGGGCCACTTCTTGTTCCGCGCTGACCGGCACGTCGCCGGTGCCGGCGGCGCCCGAGGGGCCATCCGGCGCCGGGTTCGGGGCCCCGTGGTCCAGTGGTGACCCCGGCGTGGCATGCCAGGATCGAGTGCAACTGGCACACTGGACCGAACGGCCACGATCCCCGATCGCTTTGGCGGCGACCTCGTAGCGCGTGTGGCAATGTGGGCAGCTAATGATCATGGGTGCCGGGGCCTGGGGCCATTAAATTTTGGGCGTTGCCGGTAATTCTTGCCTCAATTCTGTTAACACTCCCAAAATGGTGTCCGCAAAACCGCCCCAGTTGGTGCGCAAATGGTCGCTCGGGCTGTACTGTCGGCTTGACTGGGTGATTCGGAGAGCCGTCATTGATTGAATTCAACGAGGTTGGTTTGCGCTACGGCCGTGGCCCTGAAGTGCTGCGCGACCTGACATTTGCTATTTCACCGGGGAGTTTTCACTTCCTGACCGGCGCATCGGGGGCGGGCAAGACCACCTTGTTGCGGCTGTTGTTGTTGTCGCTAAGTCCCACAAGGGGCACGATCCACATGTTTGGCGAAGATGTCAGTGTGCTCGATCAGGAAAAACGGCTTCGGCTTCGGCGCCGGATCGGCATTGTTTTTCAGGAATTTCGCCTGCTCGATCACTTAACCACATTTGAGAATGTCGCCTTGCCGCTGCGGGTGCGCGGCGAGCCGGAAAGCGCTTATCGGGCCAATGTGGAGGAGTTGCTGGAATGGGTCGGGCTGGGGGACCGGATGGCGGTTAATCCTGCCCTTTTGTCGGGGGGTGAGAAGCAGCGCGCCGCCATTGCCCGGGCCGTGATTGCCAAGCCCGAACTCCTGCTCGCCGATGAACCCACCGGCAATGTGGATCCGGACCTGTCCCAGCGGCTGCTGCATTTGTTTGTCGAGTTGAACCGCATGGGCACCACCATCGTGCTGGCCACACACGCACGGGATTTTCTCAAACGGTTCGATTTTCCGCGGCTTGAACTCACCAAGGACGGTTTTTCGATCAATGGCTGATACAAAAATCAGGTTACGTCCGGCCAAACGGGGATTTGCCATCGTACCGGAGCGGCTGGTGACCGGGCGCACCTTGATGTTCTTGATCGCGATCATGACGTTTTTGTCTTCGGTCACCCTGGGGGCGGTGCTGCTGGTTCAGCAATCGGCAGTGGGCTGGTCGGCGGACATCGGGCGTCAGGTCACCATCCAGATCATGGCCCGCCCGGGAGAGGTCATGGCGTCGAATTTACGTTCCGCGGTGGCGCTGGCAGAGGCCACGCCGGGGGTGGCCAGCACCCGGGTCTTGAGCGAAGCAGAGGGTCAGGCGCTGCTCGAACCGTGGTTTGGCACCGGGTTTGATCTGTCGGCGCTGTCCATTCCGCGCCTGATCGTGGTGAATTTAAGCGATCCAAAAGGCGCTGACATCGATCAGCTGGCCATCAATTTGACCAATGCGGTGCCCGGTGCGTCGCTGGATACCCATGATCTGTGGCGCACCCAGCTTAACTCCATGGCGGGAACCATTGTGGTGTCGGGTTTATTGGTGTTCGCCCTCATTGTTGCGGCGACGGTTCTGGCAGTGATCTTTTCCACCCTTGGAACCATGGCGTCCAATCGTGAGATTGTCGATGTGCTCCATTTCATCGGCGCCTCGAACCGGTTCATTGCCGGCGAGTTTCAAAGCCGGTTTCTGGCCATTGGACTGCAGGGCGGGATCCTGGGTGGCGGCGCGGCACTGGTGTTCTTTTTTACCGCCGGTTTTATCACCGGTTCGGTGCTGCCGGTTCAAAACGCGACCCAGATTTCGGTATTTTTCGGTCAGTTCCTGCCCGGGCTTTACGGGTTGTTCGGTCTGGTGGCGGTGGTATTGGTTATCGCCGGGCTGACCGGTCTGACCTCGCGGGTGACCGTGCACCGGTTTCTTAATCGCATATCGGTTTAAGCAACAAGAAAAGCGAAGGGGAAAAGGTTGGTCCTGCAAGCCGTCCGGTCAATTGTTTTCTATGTATTTTTTTTCGCACTGACCAGCGTTCTGGCCATCGTGCTGGGGGTTCTGTCGATGGTGGGACTGCCCGGGGTCGGGTGGCAGGGCGTGCGGTTGTGGTATGGGGGCACGCTGTTTTTGCTGCGGTTTGTGGTCGGCCTGCGAACGGAGGTAACGGGGGCTGAAAATCTGCCCGGGGGCGGGTTTGTCATTGCGGCCAAACATCAGTCGGACTGGGATATATTTGCCCTGTTGCAGCACACGCCAAAACCGGCGTTCATCGCTAAAAAGGAGCTGCTCGATATCCCGTTTTTTGGCTGGGCGGCCAGAAGTTTCGGTGCCATATCTGTTGACCGGAAAGCCGGCGGCGATACCATCAAACAGTTGATTTCGGGGGTTAAAAAAGCGATCGGCGAGGGTCGCCAGGTGGTCATTTACCCGGAGGGGACCCGGAAACTCCCCCTGGCCCCGCCGGCCTACAAATGGGGAACGGCGCGTATATACGCCGGTCTGGGCGATGTAACAGTGGTGCCGGTGGCCTTAAATTCGGGCTTGTTCTGGAGCCGAAGATCGCTGATTTTGTGGCCCGGGGTGGCACGGGCACACATTATGGCACCCATCGAGCCGGGCCTGAACAGAGAACAATTTCAGCAAAAACTGAGCGAGACCATCGAACGGGAAACCACCTCGATGATTCTGGACGAGGTTGACCGGGGCCTTGCACGGCCGATTTCGCCGCAGTTGCGCCAGGCCATCGACGCCGCCCGGGCCAGCCGCTAAACACAACATATTGACGTTTGGTTCGGCGTCTCGCATATATATAGGTGCGGCGGTGATTTTCGGTTGACTTCGATACAAGTTTGTTCTATGTTTGTTCTTTAGTATTCATCGCCCACATAAGGCCCTGCAAGCGCGAAGGAACTGTTTGGTGACGCGGCATGTGAACCTGCACGACTTTGATGTAAGCGGTACCGGGATTGCCGAGGAGTGGGTCGGTCATTCGGGACGGCACTATTTGCTGGCGCCGGTGGCGTTGTCGCACATGTCGCTGGTGGATGGATCGATTTACCTGTTGTCGCGCTGCAATCTGGCGAACGAGCATGCACTTTGGGTGGGAACGGAAGATAATCTGATCAAGGACCCGTTCAGCCGGGCCCTGTTTCGGTCCGCCCTGGCCAAAGCCGATCATGCCTATCGCCTGCCGATGCCGGATGATGACCTGGGGCGGTTGACCGCGCTTTGGGAGCTGGATGGTGCCAGCCGATTGCTGAAGCGCTCGGCGGCCTGACCCTGACAAGCTTGACACCGGCAGGGTCGGGGCTGGAGTGAGGGCGGGGTGGTAAATCGCACAGGGCAAGAAAAATTCGGCCAATACGGTTTTTAGGGCTTTTTGGGAGCCAGTTCGCCGGCCAGCCAGTCGAGTTTCCCATCGGGCAGACCGATCTTGGACAAGTGATTGGCGGTGTTGATAATATAGTCTGAATTGGCACCCATGCGCCCGTGTCCCTGGCGCACCAGCCGCAACTGCTCGCTGGCGGGCAGGGCACCGGCATATTGTTTGTGGCCGCGCCGGGCCACATAGGCCAGCGCCGGCACCCGGACCCCATCATCAAGCTCAATGGGCCGACAGACCTCCAGATAAACCCCGTTGAGCAATTCGCGTTCTTGCAGATAGGCATGAACTTTTCCCCAGTTTTGCGCCGCTACCCGAAAAGCAACTCCTCGGCAGGACCCGCCACGTTCAAGACCAAGAACAAGGCCGGGGCGATCTGGCGTACCGCGATATTCAAAACTATAGATGCACAATTTCCGGTGGGCGCCGCGCAACAGCGCCGGGCGACGTTCGAGATACTGGAAACCGGGGCGCCAGATCAGGGACCCATAGGCAAAAACCCATTTGCTTGTCATGGTCTGGCTAACTCGGTTCCCGCAGATATGGGTGAGGACAGGTGCTGTGTTTCCACGGGATGTTTCTGGCCCAATACCGGGCTTCGGGCAATATGTTTTGGCGGTCTGACTTGATTTGGCCACCGGTTTGGCGGAAGAGGGTGGCCGCTGGACCGGCAATGAAAATACAGCACAAACAGGATCATCTCCATGAACAAATTTATGTGGCTTGGCGCAGCCGTGCTCGGTTTTGTAGCTGTGTGGACGGGGGGATGGTATTTCCTGGCCGGCCAGGTGCGCGGCGAAATTGAACGGGCCAGCGGGTCCGATGAGGTGCAGTTGAATTGCGCCGGGCTCGCTATTGACGGTTATCCGTTCCGGTTTGATGTGACATGCACCGGCGCGGTTATCGTTTCGGGGGATATCTCCGTTACCAGCCCGCAAATCAAGGCCACGGCACTGGTTTATCGGCCCACCCATATTCTGGCCTTTGTCGACGCACCAATCAGCGTTTCCGATGCGTTCAGTGGTAGTCGGGAACAATTTACGTTCAGTTCACTGCAACTCAGCGCCCGGTTTTCCGGATTGCTGCCCGATGAGCTGGCGATTGCCCGAATTTCCATGGTCGCCAGCACACTTGAATGGCGCAAGCCCCTGTTCGGTGACCGGCTGGAGGGACGCCTTGATGAATTGGAGGTCCATCTGGTGGCACTGGAGGACAATTCTGAACGCGGGCTGGCCGCCTTTGTCCAGGCATCGGGGGTAAAGGCGGAGCCCGACCTTTTCGAGAATGGCAAGATCGATATACGCCTTGAACTGGCCGA
>JAADFY010000048.1 GCA_013152625.1 Alphaproteobacteria bacterium | reverse complement strand
ATCGCGCCCGGAACTGGGATAGTGCCGACAAGGGCCGCCGCCTCGACCATATCTGGGCCACCTCGGATCTGGCCGCCGGGTCAGCATCGGCTCGGGTGATCCGGGCCATGCGCGGATACGGTGAGAAACCCTCCGATCATGCCCCGGTCATTGCCGAGTTTTCCTGACGACCGCACGGCCTGCCAAATCACTCCGCCAGCTTGGCCCGCACATCACCCAGCGAACCCAGATAACGCAGAATGGAATCCTTGAGCCGCACACTAAGCGCGCTGGCGATGCGCGGATACGCCTCCACCAGCCGCAAAAAATCCTTGCGCGGAACATAAACGAACGTCGCATCGTGAATGGCCACGGCACTGGTTGGTCTCGGCTTTGAGATCAGCAGGGACAGCTCCCCCAGCATCGCCCCCTTTTCGCTGGTCCGAACGGGGGTAATCTGCTCCCCCGGGTGGGAGATTTCCACCTCCCCCTCAATCAGCACAAACGCCCCTTCGGGCAGTTCACCGGCGCGAAACACAAAATCCCCTGCCGCATAGCGCCGCCGTTCGCTGGAAAAGGCCAAAAGCCGCAATTGCTCTTCATTGAGCCCGGCAAAAACCGCCGCACTCGACAAGGCGCTCATTTCCAGATCCAGCGACATGGGCGAAGGCTCCCGTTTTCCCGAACCGTTTATGGGATTAAACGATAGCCCCCTTCTTCGGTCACCAGCAAGCGGGCATTGGAGGGATCGCGTTCGATTTTCTGTCTTAGGCGATAAATGTGGGTCTCAAGGGTGTGCGTGGTTACCCGGTTATTATAGCCCCAGACCTCTTGCAGCAGGATATCGCGGGAAATGGTTTTTGACCCCTGCCGGTAAAGATATTTCAAAATCGAGGTTTCCTTATCGGTCAGGCGCACTTTTTGCCCGCCATCGGCTTCAAGGAGCTTGGCGGCAGGCTGAAAACTGTAGGGCCCGATGGTGAACACCACATCTTCGGATTGGTCGTGCTGGCGCATGAGGGCGCGCATGCGGGCCAATAACACCGAAAACCGAAATGGTTTGGTCACATAATCGTTGGCGCCGCTTTCCAGACCCAAAATTTCATCAGAGTCCGAATCATGACCCGTGAGCAGGAGAACCGGGCTCTTGAACCCGTCCTGGCGCATGATCTTGACCGCTTCCCGGCCGTCCATATCGGGCAGCCCCACATCAAGAATTACCAGATCAATGTGATTGGCCTTGACCGCTGCCATGGCATCGGCTGCGGTTTCGCCCTCTATGATATCAAACTCGCGATAATGCGACATCTGATCCACCAGGGTATTTCGTAAGTCCTGATCGTCATCCACGACCAGCAATCGGCGCTTGTTCATTATCCCTACTCCGCAAGGGTTCTGCACGCGACCCACACCGGGCCGCACTTCTGGTTGGCTAGGTCACGGACCCATAAACGGGAACGATGGTGACGCGCCAATCAAATGCGCGTTACGAATTACGTGTGGTTACCGACCGCCAAAAATCGCCGAGCCGATCCGCACATGTGTAGCACCCAGCAAGATCGCCTGCTCGAAATCGGCGCTCATGCCCATGGAGAGACCGTCCAGGCCTTCTTTTTTCGCCAGATCTGCCAGTTGGGCAAAATAGGGGCCCGGCGGCCTGTTTGCCGGCGGCAGCGCCATCAGCCCGATAACATTCAGCCCCAGTTCACGGCAAAGCGCCACCAGTTCTCCGGTTTTTTCGATCGCCACACCTGATTTTTGCAGCTCATCACCAATATTGACCTGAACGAAAACCGGTAGTGTCCGGCCCTGTTTTCCCATTTCTCTGGCCAGCGCCCGGGCCAGTTTTTCCCGGTCCACCGTTTCAATCACATCAAACAGCGCCACCGCATCGCGTACCTTGTTGGTTTGCAGCGGCCCGATCAGATGCAGTTCGATCCCCTCATGGGCTGATTTCAGGCCCGGCCACTTCCCCAACGCCTCCTGTACCCGATTTTCGCCAAAAACGCGCTGCCCCGCTGCCAGAACAGGCGCGATGGCCTTGGCATCAAACGTCTTGGAAACCGCCACCAGCACCGGTTTGCGGCCCGGTCCCCGGTCCCGCACCGCCGTCTCGATTTTCCCAAGTACAGTTTCAAGTCCGGTTTCAAGTACGGTTTTAAGTGACATGGCGCCTGGCGTCGCTCCCCTGATTGGCCCGCAAATTCGGCCTGCCCATGATCCGATCTGGTTGACCAGGCGCACCTTTTTGTGGTGATGGTCCCCTATTCCACCTGTACCGGCCCAAAGCAAGTGATCGCGACCCTTAAAAAATGACCACCGAACGTTACAACCCCCGGGAATCCGAACCCCGCTGGCAATCACGCTGGGCTGAGGCGGCATGTTTTGCCACCGCCAACGATGATCCCCGTGAGAAATATTACGTGCTCGAAATGTTTCCCTATCCTTCCGGGCGCATCCATATGGGCCACGTGCGCAATTATGCCATGGGCGATGTGGTGGCCAGATACTGGCGGGCCCGGGGCAAAAACGTGCTCCATCCCATGGGTTGGGACGCGTTTGGCATGCCGGCGGAAAATGCAGCCATGAAAAACAAGGTCCATCCCCGCGACTGGACCTACGCCAACATCGCCGCCATGCGCACCCAGCTTAAGACCATGGGCCTTTCCCTGGACTGGGACCGGGAATTTGCCACCTGCGACCCACAATACTACCGCCACCAGCAGCATCTGTTTCTTGATTTTTACAAAGCCGGGCTGGTGGCGCGAAATAAATCAAAAGTCAACTGGGACCCGGTCGATCAGACGGTTCTGGCCAATGAGCAGGTCATAAATGGACGCGGCTGGCGTTCCGGGGCCGAAGTGGAGCAAAAACAGCTCACCCAGTGGTTTTTCAAGATCACCGATTTTGCCGCCGATCTCGACAAAAGCCTCGATGAGCTGACCGGCTGGCCTGAAAAGGTGCGGCTAATGCAGCGCAACTGGATCGGCCGGTCCGAGGGCATGGCGATCCGGTTTGAATTCACCGCCGAAACCGCGCCCCATGCCATGGCCGAACTCGAGGTCTATACAACCCGGCCCGATACATTGTTTGGCGCTTCGTTCATGGCCGTCGCCCCCGATCATCCCCTGGCCACGGCAGCCGCAAAAGAGCGCCCCGAGCTGGTCGAGTTCATTTCTCAATGTCAGCGGGCCGGCACCTCGGCCGCCGCCCTGGACACCGCGCCAAAGCTGGGCATGGACACCGGCATTCGCGTCAAACATCCCTTTGACGATGATTGGGAATTACCGGTTTATGTGGCCAATTTTGTTCTCATGGAATATGGCACCGGCGCGATTTTCGGCTGCCCCTCCGGTGATCAGCGCGACCTGGAATTCGCCCGCAAATATGGTCTGCCCGTTGTTCCCGTCGTCCTGCCCCCCAATACCGCCTCAAAGGGCTTTTCGGTTGGCAATTTGGCCCATACCGGCGACGGCACCATGATAAATTCACGGTTTCTGGATGGCCTGTCTCCGAAGGCCGCTTTTGAGGAAGTTGGCACCCGGTTGTCCGCCAGAACCGTCAACGGCCATATCCAGGGTGAGCGCCGCACCAATTACCGCCTGCGCGACTGGGGCATTTCCCGCCAGCGCTACTGGGGCTGCCCGATCCCGATTATTTACTGCGACAATTGCGGCGAGGTGCCGGTGCCCGTAGCCGATCTTCCGGTAAAACTGCCCGACGATGTAACATTCGACCGGCCCGGCAATCCCCTGGATCGCCATGACGGGTTTCGCAACGTCGATTGCCCCGATTGCAGCGCCCCGGCCCGCCGGGAAACAGACACCATGGACACGTTTGTGGATAGTTCATGGTATTTTGCCCGCTTTACAGCCCCCGATGCCAAAACCCCCACCGACCGGGCCGCCGCCGCCGCCTGGCTGCCTGTCGATCAGTACATCGGCGGCATCGAGCACGCCATTTTGCACCTGCTTTATTCGCGTTTTTTCGCCCGAGCCATGCAGATCACCGGCCATCTCGATGTGGCCGAGCCGTTCAAGGGCATGTTTACCCAGGGCATGGTCACCCATGAGACCTATCGCGATGCAACCGGGGTCTATTTGTCACCTGAAGAGGTGCGATTGGAAACCATCGACGGCCAACGCCTTGCATTTGAAGCAAAAACCGGCCAGCCCGTCACCATCGGCTCAATCGAGAAAATTTCCAAGTCAAAGCGCAACGGCGTCGATCCTGATGAAATTCTGGCCACTTACGGCGCCGACACGGCCCGCTGGTTCATGTTGTCCGATTCTCCCCCCGAACGGGACATTGAATGGAGCGCCGCCGGCATAGACGGCGCCTGGCGGTTCATGCAGCGGGTCTGGCGGCTGGTCCATCACACAAAGACCCTGTGTGCTACCCCGGCGAAATCCGATCGCCCGTCTTTTGAGACCCTCACCCTTGACCGCGCCGCCCATAAAACCCTCGATCAGGTGTCCACCGCCATTGAGCAGTTGCGGTTTAATGTGGCTGTCGCCCACATTTACGAACTGGCCAACGTCATATCCAAGGCGCAACAGGACGCACAAAAAGCCGGGGGCACCGATCTGGCCGGGCAAAAGTCCCTGGACCAGTCCAGTCGGTTTCTGGTTCAGATGATCGGGCTGATGATGCCCCATCTGGCCGAGGAATGCTGGCAATCCATGGGCAACCCGGGCATGCTCGCCCTGGCGCCCTGGCCGGAAGTTGATCCCGCGATGCTTGTGCAGGCCAATGTGATCCTTGCCGTTCAGGTCAATGGCAAGCGGCGCGGCCAGATCGAAGTTGCATCGGGGGCACCCTCGGGCGAAATCGAACGGGCGGCCTTGTCTCTGGAGACGGTTCAGCGCATCCTTGACGGTAAACCGCCGAAAAAGATCATCATCATACCCCAAAGGATCGTCAATGTGGTTGCGTAACGCCCGTATTGGTATCGCCCTGGCCGCCGTGCTGACCCTTGCAGCCTGTACCGGGCTGACCCCGCTTTATCAGGATGGGGCCGCAACGGGGGCCTTTCGCAATGCCATCAGCTTTGCCGATCCCACCACCCGGGCCGAGCAGGTGGTTATTCGCGAACTTAAAACCGCCCTTGGCGCCAATGGGATCGGTGCGCCGGTTTTTGCCATTTCCATAGAGTCAAATGTGGAACTGGTTTCGGTGATCGCCACCACCAATCCTGCCAAGCCGAAAACCCTGACCTTGACGGCGCAATATTCCTTGACCGACCCTGCAGCCCCCGAAAAACCGATCCTCTCCGAAACCCGCACCGCCAGCGCCAGTTTCACCACCGGGCCCCAGGGGCTGGCCAATGAACGCGCCCAGGCGGATGCCACCGAACGGGCGGCCCGTCGCCTGGCGGACATCATTCGCGCCCGTTTGCTTTTGTATCTGTCCGGCGCCGCCCGGTGACGGTCCTTCGGGGCCGCGCCATTGAGAATTTTCTACATCGACCAGACATTTCAACCGGCGTGGTGCTGATTTACGGGCCCGACGCCGGTCTGGTCCGCCACACGGCCAAGCGCTTGTTATCGGTTGTGGCCGGATCACCTACCTCCAGAACACTTGCCTCCGGCGAATCAGCAACCAGCGATCAGATTACCAGTATTCATTTTTCCGATCTGGAGGCCGACCCGGCCCGAATTGCCATTGAGGCCAATACAATGTCTTTGTTTGGCGGCACCCGGGCCGTGCACCTGCGCGGCGCCACCAACAAGGCGGCGGTGGTTTTGGCGCGTCTGGCCGAGGAAGGCACCGCCAGTATGCTGGTGGTCGAAGGGGGCGCCCTTACCCCCCGGGACGCCCTGCGCCGCAATCTTGAGGCGGTAAATAACGCCCGGGTCATGGCCTGTTATCCCGACAATGACCGCTCACTAAGCGAATTGATCACAACAACATTCAGCGCTGCGGAAATAAAGATCGATCCAGACGCGGTTATGACCTTGCGCGATATTTTGGGCAATGACCGCGGCGTCACCCTTGGGGAACTGGAAAAACTGACCCTTTATGCCGCCACCAGCAGGCACATATCCCGCGCCGATGTTCTCGCCCTTTGTGGGGACAATGCCGCGATTGCCCTTGATGCCATTCTGGATGCGACGGGCACCGGCCATACCGCCCGTTTTGACACCGCCTTTTCACTAGCTCTGGACGCCGGTATCGCCCCGGCGGCCATTTTAGGGGCTGCCCTTGTTCATTTTTCTTCGCTGCGGCTCATGCGGGCTGAATTCGATAATGGCGCCGCCCCCGAGGCCATATTGAAAAAGGCGCGGTCTCATTTTTCCCGTGCCAACGACCTTGGTTCGCAAATCCGGTCGCTGAACGACCAGCGCCTGGCGACCACCTGTACCCGTCTGCATCAGGTTATTCTTACGACCCGGAAAAACCCTGATCTGGCGCCCATGCTGGCCCGTCAGGCATTATTGTCGATCGCCTTCACCGCTGCAAGGGTTTGATCGGGAACAACAATCCCGGGCCTGTCGTTTCAATTGCAAGGATGCACAGATCAGGGGTTTTTGGTAACCCGTTGCCATATGCCATAACCCGGCGAAATTTCGAGCCCCTAGAGCACGTTCATTTTAATCTGAATCATTGAACGTGCTCTAAGTTGTTGTATTGTCGCGTTTTCGAACAGGATAACCGGATCCACTTATCCTGAAAACGCTCTAGCCGCGCTTTTGCAATCGCTGGCAGATCAGGTCCAATTGATCCAGCGTCCGGTATTTAATGGCAATTTTACCGCCCCGCTCCCCGTGATCGATGTTTACCCGCAATCCCAGTCCATCTGAAATCATCTTCTCCAACGCCAACGTGTCAGGGCTTTTTACCCGTCGTTTTCGCGCCGTATCATTGACCGGTTTTGCCGCCTTTTTCTGCAATTCTTCTGCATCACGCACACTAAGACCGCCGGCGACAATATGCCGGGCCAGTTCTTCGGGATTTTCAGCCGTAATCAGCGTCCGCGCATGCCCCGCCGTCAGCTCCCCCTGGGCCAGCATGTCGCGCACACCCGAAGGCAATTTTGTCAATCGCATGGTATTTGCCACATGACTGCGGCTCTTGCCGATCACCTTGGCCAATTCGACCTGGGCATACCCAAATTGTTCGATCAGCTGAGCATACCCGCTTGCTTCCTCCAGGATGTTCAAATCGGAACGCTGCACATTTTCCACAATCGCCAGCGCCAGAGCCTCCCGGTCATCCACATCGCGAACAAGAACCGGTGCCTCATGCAACCCCGCCATTTGCGCCGCCCGCCAGCGCCGTTCGCCCGCAATCAGCTCAAACCTGTCCGGCTCCCCGGCCACCGGGCGCACCAGAAGAGGCTGCATCAGGCCCTGTTCGGTGATCGAAGCGGCCAGCTCGCCCAGTTCTTCGGCGCCAAAATCCCGCCGCGGGTTGTTGGGATTGGCCCGGATGAACTCCAGCGGCAAGCGTTTGATGCCAGCGCTATCGGTTACTCTTCTCTTGGCGCGTCCATGGGCGCCAGATCGCCGATCAGCGCCGCCAGTCCACGACCGAGCCGCTTGTTGCCAGAAGCGTTTTCGCTCATTTTGTTCTCCACACCGCACACCTTCGCATGGTCAATTTACCCAGATGCGTGTTAAATAACGTAATATCAATATGTTACCCGACTATGCTGCCCGCAATCTCTGCTCCCGGCGAATCACTTCGCTGGCCAGCCGCAAATAGGCCTGGCTGCCAGCACACTTCAGATCGTACAACAGCGCCGGCTTGCCATAAGAGGGCGCTTCGGACAAACGAACATTTCGCGGAATGACGGTATCATAAACCAGGTCGCCCATATGAGCGCGCACATCATTCAAAACCTGCTGCGCGAGATTATTTCGTCCATCAAACATCGTCATCACCACCCCCTGAATATAGAGGCGGGGATTAAGGCTCGTCCGGATTTGCTCAATGGTCCCGAGAAGTTGACTTAATCCCTCCAGGGCGAAAAACTCGCACTGCATGGGCACCAGAACCGCATCGGCGGCACACAGCGCATTGATCGTGAGCAGATTGAGCGATGGTGGGCAGTCCACCAAAACGTAACTGACCGGCCCGCCTTCGAGCACAACTTCACCGACATGCTCCAGTGCTGACCGCAATCTGAACGCCCTGTCGGCGTCAGCGCTGATCGCCGGCTCCAGACCCAGAAGATCCTGAGTTGAGGGCACGATCGCCACTTGCGGCACGCCGGTTTCCACCACGCATTCACTTAGGCGGCGTTCCCCGGTAAGCAACTCAAATGTAGAGTATTTTCGTGCCTCCCTCTCGATACCCAGACCGGTGCTGGCATTCCCCTGGGGGTCGATATCAACGATAAGAACCCGTTCACCGACAGCGGCCAGTGCGGTCGCCAGATTTATGGCGGTGGTGGTTTTTCCCACTCCGCCCTTTTGATTGGCCAGAGTAAGGACGCGCGTTTCCATGTGTGAGCTCCCGCAAACCGGTCAGCACATATCACCGTCGTGACAGACCCGATATTTCCAGAATTACCGCATCCGGCGCCACCCGGCTACGATGTATTTGAACATCATAGCGCCATTTTTCTCCAGATTCAGCAATTTCTTGCGCGTAATCCCGGCCTTTGTGAAAAAGCGCCCGTGTATCACTGCCAAAGAACCGCTCGGCGGCCAGCAAAAGCGCTGGCAGGCGGGCAAACGCCCGGGAGACCAGAATTTCGGGAGCGGCCCCATGGGGCCAGACAAATTTTTCTATCCGGCAGTGCTGAACCTGAAGATCAAGGTTCAGTTGCCGGGCCACCTGGCGCAAAAAAGCAGCTTTTCGACCATTGGCTTCCACCAGCGTTACCTGGCAGGACCCAACCGCTATCGCAATCGGTATACCGGGCAACCCGGCCCCACTGCCCAGATCCAGTATCCGCCTGTCTTCGGGGCCCAGAAAATCCATCAACTGCAGGCTGTCGGCGAGGTGACGGCGCTCAAGATCGGCCAATGTTTCACGTGAAACCAGATTTTTGATTGTGTTCCATCGGCGAAGAAGATCGCCATACTCCGCCAACGCTGCCAGAATTGGCACATGATCGCCGGCTGCCACCCCATGTGGGCCGAGCAATTCCTTCAATAGTGCATCCAGTCCCGAGCCACCGGACGTGTAAGCACTCATCCGGCCAACCGGCGTTCCGTCTTTTTCCGCAACGCCGAAAGGACAATCAGTATGGCCGCCGGGGTCATGCCTTCGATTTTTTGGGCCTGGGCGATGGTTGCTGGTTGTTGTTTCGAGAGCTTTTCCCTCAACTCGGCGCTAAGTCCGGGCAAGCTGGCGTAATTCAATCCGGCTGGTATCTCCCGGCGTTCATCCCGGCGGACGGCCTCCACATCAGCCCACTGACGTTCAAGATAAACCGCGTAGCACGCATCAATATGCAGTTGGTCCATACTGGATTTATCGATGGTCGCCAGTTCCGGCCAAACCGTTTGCAAATCCTGTGGCGAAATTTCCCGATAGGACAACAGTTCAAAGGCACTGCGCCGCACACCGTCCTGACGGACGGTCAGCCCGGCCACCCGAGCAGCGCTTGGACTAAGACCCAACCGGTCCAGCATTGCCCGCCCTTTATCCAGGCGCGCTTTTTTCCCATGGAAAGACGAAAGCCGCGACGGTCCCACCAACCCGATTTCACCGCCAATATCGGTCAATCGCTGATCAGCATTATCTGCCCGTAAAAACAAACGAAATTCCGCCCGCGAAGTAAACATCCGATACGGCTCGGTGACACCCTTTGAAACAAGATCGTCGACCATGACCCCCAAATACGACTGGGTACGCGACAGGTCCAGCCGGGCCGGCCCAAGGCCGAAAGGGCCGCATTTGCACCCGCCAGCAACCCTTGCCCGCCCGCCTCCTCATACCCGGTGGTTCCATTGATCTGCCCGGCCAGAAAAAGCCCGCCAACCGCTTGCACCTCCAGCGTGGCCCGTAAACACCGAGGATCCACATAGTCATATTCAATGGCGTAACCCGGTTGCACGATTTCAGCTTTTTCCAAACCTGGCAAACTGCGCACCAACTCCAGCTGTACCGCCTCGGGCAATGAGGTAGACAGCCCGTTTGGATAGATCGTTTCGCTCGTAAGTCCTTCTGGTTCCAGGAATATCTGATGTGAAGACCTGTCGGAAAACCGAACGATCTTGTCTTCAATAGAAGGGCAGTATCGCGGCCCGGTGCTGGATATCTTTCCAGAGTATATCGCTGATTTTTCCAGATTTGCCGCAACGATCCGGTGCGTGAGTTCGTTGGTCCGGGTGATATGGCAATTGACCTGCTGTCGGGTAATCCCCTCGTTCAGCGTCGAAAACGGTTCCGGCGTCTTGTCACCATACTGGGGTTCCAGAACCGAAAAATCGATGCTTTTTCGGCCCAGGCGCGGCGGTGTGCCGGTTTTTAACCGTCCAAGATCAACGCCTATCGATCTGAAGCGCTTTGTAAGACCGTTTGCCGCCGCCTCGCCCATGCGACCCGCCGCAAACTGTGTATCGCCTATATGAATTGTCCCCCCTAAAAACGTGCCCGTGGTTATCACCACCGCGCCACAGGTAATGACGTCACCACCCACCAGACACACCCCGACCGCTTTACCTTGACGCAACACAAGATCATCCACTTCACCGCAAACCAGACTAAGTCCCGGTTGCGCTGCCAGTTCAAGCTGCATGGCGTTGCGGTAAATCCCCCGATCGACCTGGGCTCTGGGGCCGCGAACCGCGGGGCCTTTTCGCCGGTTAAGGACTTTGAACTGTATGCCCGCTTTATCGGCCACCCGGCCCATCAGCCCGTCCAGAGCATCGATTTCCCGCACCAGATGCCCTTTGCCGAGACCGCCAATTGCCGGGTTGCAACTCAATTCCCCGATCTTGTCCAGGTGCAATGTAATCAGTGCTGTTTTCGCCCCAAGGCGCGCCGCCGCCGCCGCCGCCTCGCAGCCCGCGTGCCCCCCCCCGACTATGATGACCTCAAAATCCCGGTCTGACATTTTTCCCTTTACTACCCCGGTTGCCGGTTTCACGTGAATCACTTGCCGATACAAAAATGCGAAAAAAGCTGGTCAAGCACCTCCTCCGCATCGATTTGCCCGGTCAATCGACCTATCGCCAGGGCTGCCCGCCGCAGGGATTCCGCACGCAACTCCAGCGCCGGTTCCCCCAATGACAGTCTTAGCGCGGATTGGGCTGATTTCAGCCAGTGCTTGTCCCTTTCCCGGGCAACAATGATCGGTTCAGAGACCCCCACTCCAGCCCGACCAAATTCACTCAAGCGGCCAAACAATCCCGCCATCCCCTCACCGGATACCGCTGACAGCCCATCACCGGCCCACGCATCACCCCTCAGCACATCAATTTTGCTGGTATATGTCCATACCACGCCCATAGTGTCTTCCGACAGATCAAGCTTTTGGTCTCCTGGGCCCCGCAAGGCGATCACCAGGTCGCTTTGCGCCATTCTGCCCCGGGCACGGCGCATACCCTCTATCTCCACCGGATCGGCGCTATTGCGAAGTCCTGCGGTATCCGCAAACAAAAAGAGCTGACCATCGAGATCTACCGGAACCTCGAGCACATCCCGTGTCGTTCCTGCTACCTCGGACACGATGGCAACCTCTGAATTGGCAATATGGTTCAACAGAGTCGATTTTCCCGCATTCGGAGCCCCCGCTATGGTTACCCGAATACCCTCTCGCACCATCCGCCCGTGCTGCCATTGCGAAATAACTGCTTCAATCTGTTCATCTATTTCCCGGATTCGACGATCAAAACCTGCACCAAGCGCCCCCGGTACATCTCCCTCGTCGCTAAAATCAAGACAGGCTTCAATCTCGGCTTGCAAAACAACGATCTCTTCCCGCCACTCGCCCAGCCGGGCCGACATTCCGCCCAGTGACCGGGTCAGGGCCAAAACACGCTGGTTTTCCGTTTCAGCGGCCAAGAGGTCACCAAGGCCCTCTACTTCGGTCAAATCCAGCCGACCGTTTTCAAACGCCTGGCGGGTGAACTCCCCGGCCTCGGCCAACCTGCACCCAAGATTTTCGACAAGAACACCCAGCAACCGTGCAACCACCGCTTTGCCCCCATGACAATGCAGCTCGGCGCAGTCCAACCCGGTGAAGCTTTTCGGACCGGGAAAAAACACTGCCAGTCCGCGATCGATAACCACCCCGCCGTCAGGTGTGCAAAAATCGCGAAGCACCAGACGACGTTCACCGGGAACATCACCGATCAATGATTTTAAGGTTTGACGACAGCGCGGCCCGGAAATACGAATAACGCCAACACCGGAGGGAAGCCTACCGGAACTTAACGCAATAATGGTGTCCTGGAGGTTCGGTTCCATCTAGTATACATAAATATCAGGTATTCATGGAATCAAAGAAATCAGCATTAGTCTTGGTCTGCTTGAGTTTATCCAGCAAAAATTCCATCGCGTCCACAGTGCCCATCGGGTTCAATATTCTGCGTAACACATACATCTTCTTCAGGATATCAGGCTCAACAAGAAGTTCTTCTTTTCTGGTTCCCGATTTAGTAATATCTATTGCCGGAAATACCCGTTTGTCGGCAATTTTACGATCGAGGACGATCTCAGAGTTCCCGGTGCCCTTGAACTCCTCAAATATCACTTCATCCATCCGGCTCCCGGTATCAATCAGGGCCGTGGAAATAATGGTCAACGATCCGCCTTCCTCGATGTTGCGCGCGGCCCCGAAAAACCGTTTGGGCCGTTGCAGGGCATTGGCATCCACACCACCGGTCAACACTTTGCCAGAGGACGGCACCACGGTGTTGTACGCCCGACCCAGACGGGTGATGTTGTCTAAAAGGATCACCACATCCCGCTTGTGCTCAACCAGACGTTTGGCCTTTTCAATAACCATTTCAGCCACTTGCACATGCCGGGACGCCGGCTCATCAAATGTCGAGGCTATTACCTCCCCGCGCACCGTGCGTTGCATGTCGGTGACTTCCTCGGGTCGCTCATCAATTAAAAGAACGATGAGAATACACTCGGGGTGATTGGTGGAAATGGAATTGGCGATATTTTGCATCATGATGGTCTTGCCCACGCGGGGCGGTGCCACAATCAGACAGCGTTGACCCTTGCCAAGGGGCGCCACCAGATCAATTACTCTGGCGCTCTTGTCCTTGATCTTGGAATCAACGACTTCCATAAATAACCGCTCGTCGGGATAAAGCGGCGTCAAATTATCGAAATTGATCTTGTGTTTGGTTTGCTCCGGATCCTCGGAATTGATCGTGTTGACTTTTAACAGAGCAAAATACCGCTCCCCTTCTTTTGGCGACCTGATCTCGCCCTCCACAGTATCACCCGTGCGCAACGAAAACCGCCTGATCTGGGAAGGCGAGACATAAATGTCATCGGGGCCGGGCAAATAGTTGGCATCGGGGGAGCGCAGAAATCCAAACCCGTCCGACAGCACCTCAACCACGCCCACACCGGTAATATCCACATCCCGGCCCGCAAGCTGTTTCAAAATAGCAAACAAGAGCTCCTGTTTGCGCAAAGTGGAGGCATTCTCCACTTCATGTTCTTCGGCAAAGTCGAGCAATTCAGAAGGCGATTTCGCCTTGAGCGTACTAAGCTTCAAGTTTTCCATAAAATTCCAGATCGGGGTTTGGGATAAGGTCATCCGCCACAGGCAGTGATGCGGAAATGTGGGAAAAGGGCAGGGGCGGAAAAGGATGATGCCCCGGGGCGCCAAACCTTGGCAGAACCCCTCATATCGCCAACCGGTCCCCGGTACAAGCCCCACGAGGCCCGATCAGGCTCAAACACCAAATCCCGGTTTACCAATCACCAACAACACAATGCCAATCATGAGAACGGTCGGCACCTCATTGATCCAGCGGAAAAACCGCGCCGAATGCCCGTTGTCATCCCGGGCAAAGTGTTTTGCCAGAACCCCCAGCCAGAAATGGTACCCTGTTAACGCCACCACCAGCGTACCCTTTGCCCACACCCAGGGTTCCCCAAAATAGACGCTGCCCCCGGCGATCAACCACAGCCCCAAGACCCAGCTTGCCACCATGGCCGGCGTCATGATCGCCCGGTACAGCCGCCGCTCCATGATCTTGAACGTCTCGCTCAAAACCGTGTCGGCCCCGGAACCGGCATGGTACACAAACAATCGTGGCAAATAGAGCAGCCCCGCCATCCAGGCGATCACCGCAATGACATGAACTGCCCGCACCCATTCCATATCAGCACAAAACCTGCAACCGGGGCCCCATGAGCTACATGCCTTCCCCTGAACCCTTTACCAGCTCCACCAATTCGCTGACATGATCGACAGGGGTCTGGGGCACAATTCCATGGCCAAGATTAAAAATATGCGGCACCCCTTCAAAAGCTGAAATAATTTCCTCGCATCGATCTTTCATGGCCGTCCCACCCACCACCAGACGTAACGGATCAAGATTGCCCTGCACCCCGGCCAGGGGAGCAATATGGGTTCGGGCAAAATTTAACGGCATGGCATAATCGAGCCCAACCATATCCACCCCGGTAGCGCGCACATACTCTGCGATCATCCCCGCAGCCCCCCGCGGAAAACCAATAACCGGCACATTGGGGACCAACTGATGCAACCGGGAAATCAAACGCACCGTTGGTTCGATAACCTCCTGGCGGAACATCTCTTCATCAAGGTTAAGTGCCCAGCTTTCAAAAATCTGGATCACATGGGCACCCGCGCGCACCTGCGCGGCAAGATAAAGCGCGCTGGCCTCCACCAAAATATCCCGCAATGCCGCCATTTCCGCTGGCCGGGTTAAACTGAACCGGCGCGCTGCTGCCTGATCCGCCGACCCCCGGCCCCCGATCATATAGGTCGCCACCGTCCACGGGGCACCGCAAAACCCGATCATGGTTTGTGCGGGGGTCAACCGCTCCGCAACCCGGTTGATGGTTTCGCACACGGGCTCCAGGTGGGCTAACACCCCTTCCAAAGACAGGGCACCAATGCCCAACCCATCTTCGATCGCCTCAAGTACCGGACCTTCACCCTCTTCAAATCGCACCTTTTGACCCAAAGCATCGGGTATGACTAAAATATCGCTAAAAACGATCGCTGCATCCAGATCAAAGCGTTTCAAAGGCTGTAAACTAACCTCCGCTGCAAGAACCGGATTGTAACACAGCTGCAAAAAGCTCCCCGCCTTGGTCCGCACCGCCCGATATTCCGGCAAGTACCTCCCCGCCTGCCGCATAATCCAAATAGGCGGCCTGGGTAAAACCGCACCTCTAACCACATCCAAAACCGGTCTGTTCATATCCATCCCCCCTGCATACATCCCCCCCACCGATTTTCTCAAACTAACTTTATAGACTCTGTTGTTACTATAGAGCGCCGGTTTGCAGGGATTGTCCCTAAACTCACAGCTTCCTCCCCCCGCCAGGCCGCACCACCCTGGCCTGTGGATGAAAATATCCGGTCAAACCAACCGTTTGCCAGTGACGTTCCGGGGAGCCAACCTGTAAGACTTAACAAAGAGTTAACCATAATTTTGCCCCTTCGGTTGTCCCCTTCAACCTAGCATATCTTGTGCACATCCACCGGCTGGTTCGCCCCCGCCCCCGTTCCCCCAGCCACCCACAGATCTTTCCCACAGCCAAATTTCCTGTGCATGATTTTTGCCCCGACGGGGATGGTTTGATCGCCTTGCCCCACTCCGGTCGCTTATCCACCGTTTACCAACGCCGCCGGGATAAATTATGTATGTTTCCGCACCGGCACCACATTGATGAAAACGCCAGCTATCGGGCCTTAAGAATATGTACCCTACCGCATTTGTCATCGGCCAGCCCATTGGTCATTCGCGCTCGCCGCTCATTCACAGCCATTGGCTCAAATCGCTTGGGTTAACCGGCAGCTACCGGCCGTTTGAGGTGGCGCCGGCCGAACTGGAGGGATTTCTCGCCTCGGTTCGAAACGGTGCTTTTGCCGGAGGCAACATAACCCTGCCCCACAAACAGGCCGCTTTAAGGGTGTGCGATGGGGTCGATGACAGCGCCCGCACCATCGGGGCGGTCAATACCGTTGTCGTACAACATGGCAAACTGCTTGGCTCCAACACGGACCTTTATGGATTTTTGGCCAATCTGGATCAAAACGCCCCCGGCTGGGACGCCTCCCCCGACCCGGCAAATGTTCTGGGGGCGGCGATTGTTCTTGGGGCGGGTGGTGCGGCCCGTGCGGTCGTTGTGGGTCTGATTGAGCGCCGGTTTGACCCGATAATCATCTTGAACCGCACTCCGGCCCGGGCCCATGCACTGGCGGAAGAATTCAGTGTCGGTCGGGCAGGGGCAAAAATCGGTACCCAGATCAGCACCCAAGCGGGCACAAAGGGGGGAAGCAAAATCCTTGGCGGCGGGCTCGATCAGTTTGGTGATTTTTGTGCAAATGCCGCTCTGGTGGTCAATACCAGCTCGGTGGGCATGGACGGCACCCGGTTTGGCCACCTGGCATTGAACCGGCTGCCACAAAATACCGTGGTTACCGATATCGTTTACACGCCGCTGGAAACCGGATTGCTGGCCGACGCCAAAGCGCTGGGACTGACCACGGTGGACGGGCTGGGCATGTTGTTGCATCAGGCGGTGCCCGGATTTAATGCCTGGTTCGGGGTTCGACCGGAAGTAACCCCCGCCCTGCGACGCCTTGTGGTCGCCGATTTGCAGGATAACGGGGGAGGGCACCGATGATCAGACTGGGGCTGACCGGTTCAATTGCCACGGGGAAAAGCACGGTGTCCGCCATGTTTTCGGCCCGGGGCGTGGCCGTATTTTCCGCTGACGAGGCGGTGCATGCCCTTTATGACGGCCCATTGGCCGAACAGATCGGCGCCCTGTTTCCTAATACACTGGTCAATGGCCGCCTTGATCGGACAGCCCTTGCCGGCAGGGTTCTTAAGGACGCCAAGGCCCTGGACCGGCGACCGGCTGGAAAAGCTGGTGCACCCACTGGTGCGCGACCAAATGGACCGGTTTTTGGCCGATCAGAAAAAACAAGCCCCGCCGCTGGTACTTTTGGACATCCCGTTGCTGTTTGAGACCGGGCACGCCTATCCCCTGGACAAAGTGGCGGTTACCTGGTGCGCGCCGGCCGAGCAAAAACGCCGGGCCATGGCGCGGCCGGGCATGACCGACGACAAATACAACGCCATATTGGCCCACCAGATGCCCCAGAACGAAAAACGGGCCCGCGCCGACTTTGAAATCGACACCAACCAGCCGCTGGAAATGGTGGGTGAGCGGGTCGACACCATTATTGCCGCCTGCACCGGCGAGGTGCGAGCCTC
>JAADFY010000047.1 GCA_013152625.1 Alphaproteobacteria bacterium | reverse complement strand
CTCTCTTGACGTTATCGCCCTCACCCGACCCCGGCGCTGCCGGAACCCTCACCGGACCCTCACAGAGCCGGCACGTAAGCACCAGACCGCGAGTGGCAGTGGTTTGGCTCAACCACAAAACAGTCTAGCCATGCGACTCATGGTCGACAACCAGCGAATCATTGATTCGAGTGCCACCGGCAAGAATTCTGGGGATATGTGCCCGGCGAGCAACGCAATCAAGAGGCGGGACGAATCTGATTGTCCGCAGGCTCTAGAACTGGAACTCCGGCTTCCGGGAAAACTGCGGCAGCCTGGGAATGGCCGCATCAAACGCCTCGCGCGAAGAATAGTCATCGCCGGAACGGACCCACAGCGTACCCCGGGAGGCCGCTCCGTCCCGTTTGATAGCCACCAGCCGCCCGCCCCGCTGGCGCAACTGGGCCAGCAGTGACGGCGGAATATCCTCCACCGCGCCTTCAACGATAATCACATCGAACGGTGCTTCAGAGGCCAGCCCTTCGGCCAGTTCGCCGGTCACCGCCGCCGCATTGCCCACATCCAGCTCAATCAGGTTTTCAACCGCCTGTTCCACCAGTTTGGGCTGGTCGTCGATCGCGACCACCGAACCGGCCAGTGCGGCGAGAACCGCGGTGGTGTACCCGGTGGCGCACCCCACATCGAGGACGATGTCGTTTGGACCGATTTCGGCCAACTGGACCAGGCGGGCAAACGGCATGGGTTCAATCAGATATCGGGTGGGGGACGAACCGGGGATAGGGAAATCCTCGTCGATATAGGCAAGCGGGCCGAGTTCCTTGGCCACGAACATTTCCCGGGGCACGGTGCCCATGGCATCAAGCAGGGCCCGGCTGGTTATTCCATTCGGGCAGAGCTGGCTGTCCACCATGGCTTTGCGGGCGCGGGAAAGATCATTCATTCGCCATTCCTGACCTGAAGCTGGTAAATAAAACGGGCTGTCAAAACTGTTAGCCCCGGCCAGCATTCAGCGCAAGGACCACGCCGAGAAATTGGACAGGTTCAACGCCCCGATCCGGCCAGTTTGCGAACTTCTTCCGCCGAACCCATGGCCACGGGCACACGGGCATGCAGGCTGGCGGGACGAAATTCGCCAATCCGTTTTTTGCCACACATCGCCAGGCCTCCGGCCAACTCCACCAGCCAGCCTAAAGGATTGACCTCATAAAGAAATCGCAGTTTGCCGTTTTCGCCCCCGGGACGGGCAAGGGCGGGATAAATAAAGATCCCTCCCTTGAGCAGCACCCGGTGCACATCGGCGACCATGGAACCGGCCCAGCGCATGTTGAACGATTTTTCCCCCGGACCGTCCTCGCCGCCAATACAACCTTCAATATAGCGTGTCGTGGCCCCATCCCAGAACCGGCGGTGGGCAACATTGATCAAAAACTCCGCCGCCTCAGGTTCAATTGTCAGCTTCGGGTCCACCAGCTCAAAGCGGCCGCCGACACTATCATAGGCAAACCGGGCCACATCCCGGCCAACCGACAAAACCAGCATGAGCACCGGGCCATACATGACATAACCCGCCCCGATCTGGCGCCCCGAGGCAGCCAGCACTGTTTCGCTGTCCGGCTCATGGCGATTAAAGGACAGATCCAGAATTGAAAATATGGTCCCGATCACGCCGTTGGTGTCGATGTTGGACGAGCCGTCCAGCGGGTCAAAACAAACCGCCAGATTGGCGCCCGGCGCATGGGTCACCATCAAGTCGGCCACCTCCTCTGAAACCAGTGCCGCAACATGAGGGCACGCACCAAGGCGCAACTCCATGAGATCATGGGCTAAAACGTCTAGCGGCTGCTGAATCTCGCCTTGTATATTGGTTGCGCCACCCGCCCCGGTTTTTGCGGCGAACGGGGCCGCCTGCACCAGAGCGCAAATTCCGATACAGGCGGAAACAATCTCGCCAAGGGTTGCGGCCAGGGCCGGGGTTGCGCCCTGCCCGGCCAGCCAGTCGTTCAGGGTTGGTCGCGTTTCTGGCCGGTTACTCATGCCACCTGCAGCCGCAACATGCCCGCCAGGTAACGGTCGGCCATTTGCGGCAGGGAAATGGGCTTGATCCTTTGAGCCATGCCTGCGGCGCCGAACCGCTCGTTGCGTTCCATGCACAACGCAACCGAACGCTCCCGGCCCGGCGACAAGGCGCTGCGGATGTCAAATGACGCGTGATTTTCACGCAGATATTTGCGCATGGAGCCGGTCATGGCCATGCGGTTGTCGGTATCGATATTGATTTTGCGTACTCCGGAACGAATACCCCGCTCCACCTCTTCCAGCGGCACCCCGAAGGTTTTGGGAATATTTCCGCCATGCTCGTTGATCAGGGCCTGCAGATCCGGCGAAATCGTCGAGGCCCCATGCATGACCAGATGGGTGTTGGGCAACTCGGCATGAATGGCTTCGATGACTTCCATGGCCAGAATGTCCCCGGTGGGCCGGCGAGAGAATTTATAGGCGCCGTGGGAGGTGCCGATGGCCACCGCCAGGGCGTCCACTCCGGTTGCGGCAACGAATGCGCGCGCCTCTGCCGGGTCGGTCAGCAGCCGGGATTTATCAAGCTTGCCGTCAAAGCCGTGCCCGTCTTCTTTTTCCCCCATGCCTGTTTCAAGCGAGCCTAAAACCCCTAACTCCCCTTCCACCGATACACCCCGCGCGTGGGCAACCTCCACCACCGCCGATGTGGTTCTGACGTTGTAGGCATAATCCGAGGGCGTTTTGGCGTCTTCCCGCAGGGAGCCATCCATCATGACGGAGGTAAACCCGAGATCAATGGCCGACATGCAGGTGCGCATTTCATTGCCATGATCAAGATGCAGACACATGGGCAGGTGCGGATAGCGCTCGGCGGCGGCGATAAACATATGCTTTAAGAACGTATCGTCCATATGCTTGCGGGCGCTGCGGCTGGCCTGCAACAAAACCGGCGAGCCCGTGCGGTCGGCAGCGGTTAAAACCGCCTGCATGGTTTCAAGATTGGTGATGTTGAAGGCAGGCATGCCATAGCCGTATTCACCGGCATGATCGAGCAATTGCCTAAGCGTTATGATTGCCATTTTCGGTCTCCTGATTGGCCGGTATCCATGGTTCAAACGGTTGCGGGTTGGGTCAGGCGGCGTCGCTTTTGGCGGCGCTGAAATCCTCGGGTTGCGGCAGGGCAAACCGGCCCACGCCGGGGCCAAGCCGTTCAAATTTTTGCTCAAAAAGGGCCTTGAGCGCCCGGGCCTGCTTTGCAAAGGCGGTTTTGTCAGACCAGGTCTGAACCGGGTCGAGAATGGCCGGGTCGACCCCGGTAATGGCGGTGGGCACCTGCAGCGCAAACACCGGGTCGGTCCGGCAGGTAACGTCTTCGAGTTCACCGCCAAGCGCCGCTTCAAGAACCCGCCGGGTCAGGGCCAGATCCATGCGTTTGCCCACCCCGTAAGGGCCCCCGGTCCAGCCGGTGTTGACCAGCCAGCATGCAACATCGGCGGATTTCAGCCGCTCTGCCAGCAATTGCCCGTAAACTGAAGGATGCTGAGCCATGAACGGGGCGCCAAAACAGGCTGAAAAGGTGGCCTGGGGCTCGGTCACACCCCGTTCGGTGCCCGCCAGCTTGGCGGTGTAACCGGACAGGAAATAATAGACCGCCTGTTCCGGGTCCAGCCGGGAGATTGGCGGCAATACGCCAAAGGCGTCGGCGGCCAGAAGCACAATATTGCGAGGACTGGCCACAAGCCCAGATTTTACCCGGTTGGGAATGGCAGCCAGCGGGTAGGCAATCCGGGTATTTTCGGTCAGGCTCTGGTTTGAAAAATCGGGTTTGCCGGTGGCAGGGTCCAGCACCACATTTTCCAGCACCGTGCCAAAACGGCGGGAGGCGGCAAAAATCTCCGGCTCGCCTTTCGGATCGAGATTGATTGCCTTGGCGTAACATCCCCCCTCGATGTTGAAAATACCATCCGGGCCCCAGCCATGTTCATCATCCCCCACCAAAGCCCGGTCGGCGCAGGTGGAAAGGGTGGTCTTGCCGGTGCCTGACAGGCCGAAAAACAACGTGGTGTCGCCCTTCGGACCCACATTGGCCGAACAGTGCATGGGCAGGATGTTGTTGGCCGGTGCGTGAAAATTAAACAGCGAAAACACGGCCTTTTTGATCTCACCTGCATAGGCGGTGCCACAGATGAGGATGATGTTGCGGGAAAAATCCAGGGCAATGCAGGTGGTGGTTTTCGTGCCGTGCCGACCGGGCTGCGCCTCAAAATCCGGCACATGCACGATGGTGACATCCGTTTCGAAGCCGTCAAGTTCGCAAATTGACGGTTTGATCAGAAGGTGTCGGATGAACAGGGCGTGCCAGGCACTGGTGGAGAACATTTCCACCCCCAGGCGGCTGGCCGAATGGGCGCCGGCAAACAGGCGCTGATGAAATATTTCCCGGTCGCGCAGCGCCACCATCATATCCGTGAGCAACGTCTCGAATTGATGGGGCGCCATGGCGCCGGTATTTTCCCACCACACCAGATCAGCGGTTGTGGCGTCACGAACGATGAACTTGTCATTTGCCGAGCGCCCGGTGAATTTTCCGGTCCGGACAATTAAGGCGCCGCCGGCTCTTTTGGCCTCCCGGCGGCAAATGGCCGCACCGAACAGGGCGGCGGTCACCTGATCGGTATTTGCAGGGTTGGCTGATTCTAGAATGGTGGCAGCGATGCTGGCGGGATCGTGCAAATCTTGCATGATGAAAAATCCGGTATTCAGCTTGAAAAAACTATCGGGGGTTTAGTGGGCCATTTCCTGCGATGCCCGGCCTGCGATGCCCGGGTAGGCAAATCGCTGCTCGATCACGTAGCCTTGCACGTAGCCTTGCACGTAGCCTTGCACGTAGCCCGGGCCAAAATACCGCGCGTGTGATTTATCCCGCCAGGCCATGGACCCCTCCCCTTGCTCCCCGGTGTCCGGGGGTTGTTTTTGCACCGGCCCTTGATGGACCGGAATTTTGAATGCGCATGCAACACATCACTTGAATGCGTATGCAACACACCTTTGCATGCGTATTCAATATGTGACTTTGCATGCGCATGCAACAGCAAAAATCAAAATTGCCGCACTATTTGCAACCTGCGTTAATGAAGGAGTGAAGGGGGTTCTATCCGATTGGAACCCGGGCCGACCCGCGCACAACAATTTCCCCGCGAACCTCACGCCGGATGGCCCGACCTTGTGGCCTGGCGATCCGGATGTCGATAATCTTGATGGCCTCGGCCACAAGCGCGGCGGCGGGTTGCGAATAGGTGGTCAGATCGTAGGCGGAGTGGCCCGCCTCGGGCACGTCGTCAAAGCCGATTACCGAAACATCACCGGGCACATTCAGCCCGAATTCGCGCCGGGCCACATCCAGAACCGCAAATGCCATATAATCGGACGCGCAGAATATGGCGTCCGGCGGCGCGGCACTGCCCAGCAGTTCCCGCGCGGCGGCCGCAGCCCCTTCAAACGTATACTCACCGAACGCCACCTGCACGGTACGCACCCCTTTGATGCGAAGATGTTCGGTAAATCCGTCCTGACGCTCCTTGCCGATGGACGAGGCCACCCCGCCGCCAATATAGCCAAACCGTTTGTGCCCCCCCGCCAGCAGGAACGCGGCAACGCGCTCCCCTGCCCGCCGGTTCTCGCCACTGACCGTGGAAATCCCGGGCAGTTTTGAAGCCCGGTTGATCTGGACAATGGGGATACCCGCTTTCTGGCAATGCAGAGCCAGTTCAAACGGTGCGGTGGTCGCGGTCAGAATAAGGGCATCCACCTGATAGGACAAAACCCGCTCCAGGGCCGGGTCGGCCTCCACTTCCGGAGATGTGGCAAACAATAAAATGTGCCGGTTGGTTTCGGCCAGCCGATGGGACAGTTCCTTGACCACCTGGGCGTAGAACGGATTTTCCAGGCTGGAAATGGCCAAAGCGACAATATTCGAGCGCCGGGTGGCCAGTGACCGGGCCATGAGATTGGGCTGATAGCCAAGCTCTTGCGCTGCCTCGAGGATTTTCGTGCGCGTTTGTTCAGCAACGCTGGCCCCAGGGGTAAAAGCCCGGGACACCGCCGACTGGGAAACGCCGGCCAGACGGGCGACGTCTGTTTCGGTTGGCGGACGGACAACGCTTTGTTTCATGCCGACACGAACCGGGGGAACGGAGGAAAACGGATCACGGCACACCTTAGCCGATGCGCTGCCCTGCGCACCAGCCACTTGGCCGGTTTCTCACGTCAGGATCTGCCGGTTGCCCGGTGTCCGCCCCTAAAATGAAGCCAACAACAGCCCGCGTTCCGGAATTCTCAAACTCGTTCGAGAGCGTTCCCAGATAGGCCACAATTGCGTTGCGGTCGTCCTCGTTTTTCATATTCGCCCGCATTCTGGCCCTGGCTGTCGGGTCATTCAAATAATCGCACAGGAAAAACGTGGTGCGGATATTCAAAAAAATGTCTAAAGAGAACGGCGCGCGAACAAATTTTGCACACACGCAGCGGATATGTGGGCAAGTCCAACTTGACATTGATTGCTATGCTATTGAAAACACGAATAGAGGCCACGTGGCGGAGTGGTTACGCAGCGGATTGCAAATCCGTGCACCCCGGTTCGATTCCGGGCGTGGCCTCCAGATGAACACCCCTCCCCGTCCAGCACCAGACACCCTTTTGGTGTCCGGTGCGGTTATTCTGGCCGGTGGCGAAGGGCGGCGCATGGGCCGCCGCGACAAAAGCCGGCTGGTTGTTGCCGGCCGGGAACTTGGCCATCACGTGGGAGCAAAACTGGCGCCACAGGCCCGGTTGCTCGCATTGGCCGCCCCTGAAACCCGCACACCGCTGATGCCGCCCGGGTTCGCCCGGATAAACGATATGACCGACGACGCGGACAGACCTATCGGGCCGCTGGGCGGGTTGGCTGCGGCCGGGCTCTGGGCCAAAGCGGGGTTGGACGCCAATGACTGGGTAATTTCC
Organism: Alphaproteobacteria bacterium; assembly: GCA_013152625.1. Classification (GTDB taxonomy): domain Bacteria; phylum Pseudomonadota; class Alphaproteobacteria; order Rhizobiales; family Devosiaceae; genus JAADFY01. The sequence continues at coordinate 564 of JAADFY010000047.1, read as the reverse complement.
GCGCCCGTGGACTGCCCGCTGTTTCCGGCCGATTTCGGGGCCAGATGCATCGCCGCTGCCAGCGGTGAGACCGAAATTGTTGTGGCAGCCTTTAAAGACCGAACCTATCCGGTATGCGCCCTGTGGCGGGTTGGCGCCCTGGCGGCCATCTCCGGATACCTGAAATCGGGCACCGGTGACTATTCGGTGCGCACTTTTATGCTGACACGAAACACCATCCACATCGATTTTTCCCCCTGGCATGCCCAAAACCCGTTTGCCGGCGCCAACACCACTGCTGAACTGGGCGTGCTTGCCGGGCGAATGGACGGTTAGGCCTGCGCGAAAAACAACATGGCCCAGAACCCCACGCCGATTGCCAGAATCAGCGGTGAATAAATCCGGCGATTATTGGTGGCAAAAGGCTCGGTCACATTGGCCAGCGCCTTGATCGGCAGATAACTGACCACCCCTCGAACCGTAAATATCACCCCCAGCACGATCTGGCTGGCCGGGCGCATCCATTCCGCCAGTGGCAAACCGATCAGTCCCACCCCCCAAAGGGCACACAGGCCGGCCCCGGCA
>JAADFY010000046.1:7632-12583 GCA_013152625.1 Alphaproteobacteria bacterium | reverse complement strand
GTGCGATTTGGCGAGAAATACCGCCAATGGAATGCCGCGTTCGATGCCGGATGTGCCGCCGCCCTGGGCAAATCGTTGATCGTTTTGCACGGGGCCGAGCACCAGCACGCGCTTAAGGAAATCGATGCTGTCGCGCTGGCGGTGGCCGAGCATCCCGCCCAGGTGGTGCATATGCTGGAGTATGTGCTGACCGGCAGGTTGCCCGCCTGATCCCGGTGCGGTGCTCTGTTTTGCCTCACGGCAGTTCGCTTCGCTTACGCCTCCGGCGGGGCGCCGCATAAGCGGCGCTCCGTCCTCGTTGTCGGGCTGGCATGTATAAGTGGCAAGGGCAAATGTGCTTTGGCCTTTGGAGCTTCGCGCTTTCCCCTCCCCCTTGCCCCCCCCCTTGCGGGGCGGGGTCAGACTGCTTCTATTTTAACCTCAAACAGTTTAGCGAAAAATACCAAAGCAATCCGGCGGAACGACGAAGGCCACAATTTTCTGGCCGTCATAAAATCCTCTGGCGGTGTCAAACTCGACCGAGGGCAATAGTTCGTACCCGTCACAGGCGATTTTGGCCCGTCTGGTAACCATCAGAACCTGCTCTGAATGATCCGGCTGAAAGAAATATTTCTGCTCATAATAGTGCCGGGGTGCCTCTCGGCCCGTGATTGAAAAAATCTTGAAGTCTTTGTCTCTACCAACATAAAACAGGTTTGCCAGCATCCCGCGACCCGAGGCAACGATCGTTCGGGTATCCAGGTTTTCGGCGGCAATAAAAATCTGATCGCTTAGCTCCTGGCGTCCGAGCATCCGGGATAAAAGCGGTGTGCCCTCGGCGTTTACCAATAGCCGGGGCCAGATGCCGATGAATGGAACCGTAAGACCGAGCATCGCATTTACTGCAATTGCCAGCACAAGCAGCCGAACCCGGTTGCGTTGCAGGGCCCAGCTGACAACAAGCGGGGTTAGGGATAAATAGGCGACAAACGCCCAGTTGGCATTGGCTTTTGACAGGACGGCCTGCAGCGAGACAATCAACAGAACCGGCACCGCAAACAGCAACAGTGCGGTGTCGTTGGTCGATCTTTTTGAAAAAATCGACAGGACTAGAAACACGAACAATATCGGCCCGAGGACAATTATCTGACCGGCGATGAATATGCCAAGCTCATTGAATTTGGGACTAAATCCGCCGCCATTGCCCTGCAGCCAGCCTATATTTTCAATGGTGTGTCTGACGGTGGCCAGTTCATTGATGACATTCCAGATGAGATTGGGCGAAATCACAACGAAAAATGCCGTCAGCAACAAAAACATCTGGCGCCAGCCGGGGCGCATGGCGGGCAGGAATATTGCGGCAAGCCCGATGCCAGCGAAAAAGTAGACCGCTGCGTATTTGGCCAGAAATGCAATGCCAATCATCGCCCCGGCCCCAAGGGCATACCCGGTGCCGCCCCGGCTTAACAGGCGCCAGTAAAACAACAGCCCGGCGACCAGAGCTGGCGCCATGATGGTATCTGTTGAAATGACGGCGCTGCCCACGGCAATTACCGGCAAAAAGAGATAGGCCAGTGCGGTCCAGAACCCGAACCTGCCGCCGTATACGTCCCGCATCCAGAAAAACAACAAGAACGCCGTTATGCCGTGAAAAATCGGCGCCGGCAGTCGGACCCAGAACGGGGAACTTTCCGGTGCGATTTCCGTGACCGCCCGGAGTACCCAGCCGATCAGCGGCGGTTTTGAAAAATATCCGAAGTCAAGGTTTTGCCCCCAAAGCCAATACTGTTCTTCATCGACCAGCAGCTGAACCTGGCCGAACCAGAGCACAACAATACGCGCTGCAACCAGGGTGGTTACCCAGAAAACGGTTCGGCGCAGCCAAAGCGATTTTGGTTCAGCCGTATTGGGCTCAACTGTCATGTGTCTGCCCGGAGCGATAGATCAATCTAAGATTGCGAAGATAGATAAACAGCCCCAACGACTGCCCGATGATAAACACCGGATCGCCCCGGTAAATGGCATATGTGAGCAGAGTTATCCCGCCGGCGATGGAAAAATACCAAAACGCAACGGGAATAATCGAACGGCCAACTCTTTCGGAGGCAATCCACTGAACGATAAATCTGGCGGAAAAAGCGAGCTGTCCGCCCAGGCCGAATATTACCCACCAGAACTCGAACCAATTATCCACATTAAGGAAAAAGAATATACTATTCATGCTTTTGGTACTCTTTAGGTCGGTTCTTTTGGGGTTGGTACGCTTGGGGTTGGTACGCTTGGGGTTTGGAACTCTTTAGGATCGGTAATTTTTTTCCGGCGGATAAGCCAGGAGACGCCCAGCAGATCAATGATGCCCACCAGTCCGCGCTGCAAATTCGAGTAGTTCGACTTGCCCGAGAGGCGCGGCAAATGGGTGACATCCACATGTACAACCCGCCAGTTGGCGCGCTTGAACAGGGCGGGCAGGTATCGATGCATATTGTTGAAGTAGGGCAGTTCGAGAAACGCGTCGCGGCGAAACGCCTTGAGCCCGCAACCGGTATCCCGGGTGTTGTCTTTGAGCACCAAAGAACGCAGCCCGTTGGCAAGCCGTGAGGCGACTTTTTTGGAAACGGGGTCCTGGCGCCCCACTCTTTGCCCGGCGACCAGCCCCAGTTTTTCATTGCCGCTGCCAGCAAAGAACGGCGCCAGCAATTTGGGTAATTCCGCGGGCGGGTTTTGTCCGTCCCCGTCGAGGGTGCACACCAGGGTACCCCGGGCTGCGCGCACGCCGGAATGAACACAGGCGCTCTGGCCGGCATTGGCGGGATTGATCAGCAGCCTGAAATCCGGATGGTCGGCGGCGATTTTTTTGGCGATGTTGACGGTTGTGTCATCGGACGCGTCGTCAACGACGATAATCTCATAGTCCATTCCGGGATCCATGGCCTCATGGATTTTTTCAACCAGAACGACGATATTTCCGGCCTCGTTTCTGGCCGGGATGACAATGGAGACGTCCATGCAGGTTCCCTTTTGGGGCGGTCACGTTTTGACAGGGGATCAAAACAACATCCCAATCGCGTGTTCAAGCCACGTTATTCATCCAACAGCCGCCGGATCGTTCTGGGGTGACCTAGGCCAATAACTCCGACCTGATGGTTGAACTATTTTCAAGTGTCTTGTGCACCGGGCAAAGGTTGGCGATCTGGAGCAGGCGCTGGCGCTGGGTCTCGTCCAGATCACCGACAATTTTTATGCGACGGGTAAAAACGTCGATCCTGGCGGCGGGGGCGTTGCCCTCGCCGGCACTGTCGGCGCCATGTTGCTTTTCGTGATCGACCAGGGTCTCGATAAAGGTGACGGGCAGTTTCTTGCGATCCGCATACATGCGCAAGGTGATGGTGGTGCAGGCCCCTAGTGCCGCGCACAAAAGATCATACGGGGTGGCGCCGCGATTGGTGCCGCCGACGCTTTCGGGCTCGTCGGCGTTCAGGAAATGACCCGAAGCGTTGATATTGAGATGGTATTTGCCCTCGCCGCTCTCGGCCACGGCCACATGACCTTCAGGTTTGAGCGGGGCTTTTGGAAGATTGGTAAACCGCGAGGCCCAGGCGGCAATTACATTGGCGGCATAGATGGCGTCGGCCTTTTTCGACAGCAAATGGTCTGCGGTATCGAGGGAGACAAAACTTTTAGGATGTTTGATGGCGCGAAATATCGCTTCGGCATTTTCGATGCCCACGGTCTGGTCCACCGGTGAGTGCAGGACCAGCTTGGCCCCCTTCAGGGTGGCAATCCGGTGGGTGAGTTTTTCCCCTGACACGTCGTCGATGAACTGAGATTTAACGGTAAAAGGCCGACCGCCGATTTGAACGGTGGCCTCGCCGGCTTCCCGGATTTCGTCCAGACCTTGTGAAAACAGGTGCAAAATATGATCGGCGCTGGCCGGGGCGCCAATGGTGGCGACCGCCTTGATGGTGTCAATGCGGTCCGCAGCGGCGAGCACGGCAGCCCCGCCAAGGGAATGTCCGACCAGCAGGGTGGGGGGCTGATGGTTTTTGGCAAGCCAGCTCGCGGCGGCTACAAGATCGGCGGCATTTGAAGAAAAATTGGTGTTGGCAAATTCGCCGTCCGAATGACCCAGCCCGGTGAAATCAAAACGCAGAACAGCAAATCCATGGCTGGTCAGCGCGTTGGACAGGGTCCGGCTGGCAAACAGGTCTTTGGAGCAGGTGAAACAATGGGCGAATATGGCAAAGGCGGTTGCCTCGCCCTGGGGCCAATCCAGAGCCGCGGCCAGATCGGTGTTCTGGCTGCCGGTAAAGGTGATTTTTGTACTGGGCATTTTCAAGAAGCCTCTTGATTGCGTGTTGCCGGTTCGACTTGTCCGCGGAGCGCTTTGATATTGGCCGGCGGGTCAGACCTCTGCCAGTCTCTCCATGGCGAGTTTTTTGATCTCGCCCAGTTCGGTGATGGTGGTTTCAAGATCGGCAAGCTGGGTATTGAGCATGACTAACCGCTCGTCGACTTTCTCAAGCAAAAGGGCATTCTGGGCGCCATATTCGTCGCCGGTGTCATAAAGGTCGAGATAGTCCGAGATATCGTTTAGGGAAAAACCAAGCCGCTTGCCACGCAAAATGAGGATCAGCCGCCCCCGGTCCCGGCGGCGAAACACCCGCGTTGTGGACACGCGCTGGGGGGAAAGAAGATTGCGGCTTTCGTAAAAGCGGATGGCGCGGGTCGATATGCCGAACTCGCGGGCAAGCTCGGTAATCGAATAAAGTTCGCGCTTGTCAGGTTGATGCTGGTTCACTGTTTGAAGCCTTGTTCTTATCGGACATGAGTTTGTATTCCTCACGCAATTCGTTCTTTGACAGTTTTCCGATCAATGTTTTTGGCAAAGTTTCTCGAATGAAAACCTGCCGGGGCACAGAAATCTTTGACAGGTTTTGCTTGAGGAACTCAAGCAGTTCTTGTGTCGTGGCGG
>JAADFY010000046.1:0-7611 GCA_013152625.1 Alphaproteobacteria bacterium | reverse complement strand
GGAGTTTTACAAAGGCAACCGGGATTTCGCCACGTTTTTCATCCGGGACGCCGATTACCGAGGCTTCATCGATTGCGGGGTGGGTGTACAGGACGGTTTCGATGGCCGAGGGGTACACATTGTTGCCGGAACAAATAATGAGGTCCTTGATCCGGTCAACGATGTAAATATAGCCGTCCTTGTCCGTGCGGCCCACATCGCCGGTGCGGAACCAGCCGTCAACGAAAGCGTCGGCGGTGGCCTTCTCATTATTGTAGTACCCCAGCATAACCTGAGGGCCGCGGATCTGTATTTCGCCGGGCTCGCCGGCGGGCATCTGGGTGCCCGGATTGTCGGGATCGCAAAAGCGGACATGGGTGCCGGGCAGGGGCATGCCGATGGAGGTGCGCCGGGATTCAGATTTCAAGGCGGCGCAGCACACCACGGGTGAACATTCGGTGAGGCCATAACCCTCGGCAAGCAGGGCATTTGAGATTTTGGCGAACATGTCGCGGGTGTCGTCGGGCAATGGAGCGCCGCCGGAAATGCACAACTTAACCGAAGAGATGTCGAATTTGGCGGTCAGTTCGGAGGTGGCGATCGCCCGAATGAGGGTTGGCACCGAGGGCAGTATGGTCGGTTTCGTGCGGGCGATGAGGCTGAGCAGCGCCTTGATTTCGAACCGGGGCAGCATGATCACCTGACCGCCATTGGCCAGGGGCGTATTCAGGCACACGGTCATGGCAAAGATATGAAAGAATGGCAGGACAGCGACGGTTTTGGCCGGGTGATTGAATACGCCAATGCCGTAAACATCGATCTGGGACAGGTTGGCGGCGATATTGGCGTGGGAGAGCATGGCGCCTTTGGGCAGGCCGGTGGTACCGCCGGTATATTGCTGCACAGCCACGTCGGTTTTGGGGTCGATGGACACGGGGGTCGGTTTCAGGCGTTTGTCTATCAGCGAACGATAATCGGTCAGGCTGGCCGCAACCGGGGAATTGGCGGTATCGGCGATATCGGCGCGCTTGAGCAGGCCAAAGAGGAACTTTTTCAGCCCCGGCAGGGCTTCGGTGAAGCGGCACACAATGATATTGGAGGCGACTTTGGCGGCGTGCAGGGCCTCTGCTTTTTCAAACAGGGCTTTTAAGTCAAGGGTGACCAGAAGTTTGGCGCCGGCGTCCGCCAGTATGTGGTTCAACTCGTTCACGGTATAAAGCGGATTGCAGTTGACCACGATAGCGCCGGCCTTGAGCACGGCGTAATAGGCCACCACGTAAAAAGGCGTGTTGGGCAAAAGAAGTGCGACCCGGTCGCCTTTCTTTATGCCGAAATCTGTCTGCAAAGCGCCGCAAAACGCATCAATATCGGCCGCCAGATCGGCGTAGCTGGTTTCGGCCCCCATGAAATCGAGAGCGGGCCGGTCCCCATATTTTTCGCAGGCGGCAGCCACCCGGTGGGTGACCGGGGTCAGGTCGATCTCGGCATTAAAATCGACCCCGGCGGGATAATTGTCCAGCCAGGGGGCGTCGGTTTGCGGCGATGTGGTCACGTGGATTGGTCCTCCCATTTTGCCGGCGTCAGGCCTTTTTCGGCCATGTCCGGCCGGTTGGTCCCTGGCGCTGGCGCCCGGCGACACTATGTCGGCTGGCGACGTAAGCGTCAATTAAATGACCCGGGTTTTAATCTATGCACAATGCCACCATATACAGCGGGAGGACGGGTTGGCCGGGTTATGTGAATTTTCCGGCGGCACGGGTTTGTTGACTTTAAGGGCAGTTTGTTGACCTTTGGTCACGGACTCATAAACGGAGATGAAATGGTATGAGCCAATTTGTTCACATAACAGGCGCAAGAGCGATGGAAACCAAATGGTTTTCAAGTTCTTGGTACACATTAGGTGGGCAAATTGGCCATAGTCTTTTGACCGCTCAATTGGCTGCAATCTGCTATGTCGAAGGGCTCAACCGGGATATAGACCCGCTTTTCGCCCTTCTTCGTGCATATTCTTGCCAATTGAAGCGCCATATCGCCCCCGTTTATGAGTCCGTGACCTAAGCGTCGGCCTGTGCCAACACCGCACTTGCGCAACAGGCGCGCAAAGGTGCACATCTGGCGCTAGCGACGATTTTTGATTTGCGGGTGGTGATATGGCGCTTTTTTTACCTGGCATTGTTGTACTGAGTTTTCTGGCTCTGGCGCTGACCGAAACGCCCCTTCTGATCTGGGGGGTGGTGTTTATCGCTCTGGGAGCTGCCGGTCAGCTCTTGTCCGGCGGGGCGGGTGCGGGGGGTTGGGTTCTGGCCCTGTTGCCCGGTCTTGTGCTGGTTCTTTTGGGCATTCCGGCGGTTCGGCGCCTGGTTCTGACCGGGCCGATTTATGATGCGGTGCGCCGGATATTGCCGCGCATTTCCCAGACCGAGCAGGAGGCGCTCGATGCGGGTACCATCGGGTGGGATGCGGAACTGTTTTCCGGGCGGCCCGATTTTACCGTTCTGGGTGATATTCCGAAACTGACCCTTTCCGCCGAAGAACAGGCTTTTTTAGACGGTCCGACCGAACAATTGTGCGAAATGATCAACGACTGGGACATAAGGCACAATCGCATCGATATGCCGCCCGAGGTCTGGCAATTCCTGAAGGACAAAGGGTTCCTGGGCATGCTGATCGGGCGGGAACACGGGGGGCTGGGGTTTTCCGCCCAGGCTCAGTCCATGGTGGTGTCAAAAATTGCTTCGAGGTCCGCATCGGCGGGGATTACGGTGATGGTGCCGAACTCGCTGGGGCCGGGGGAACTGTTGGAGAAGTACGGCACCAAATCGCAAAAAGAGAAATATCTGCGCCGGCTGGCCACGGGAAAAGAAGTGCCGTGCTTTGCCCTGACCGGTCCCCATGCGGGTTCCGATGCGGCGGGCATGCGCGATGTGGGCGTGGTCACCCATGGTCAGCACGGGGGTAAAAAAGTGCTCGGTGTGCTGCTGAACTGGGACAAGCGCTATATCACCCTGGGGCCGGTGGCGACACTTTTGGGGTTAGCGTTCAATCTGCGCGACCCGGAAAACCTGTTGGGCAAGGGCGAAAAGGTCGGCATTACTTTAGCGCTTATTCCCACCGATCACAAAGGCGTGGAGATCGGGCGACGCCATTATGCGTCCCGCTCGGCATTCATGAACGGACCCAACAGCGGCAAAGATGTGTTCATCCCCATGGACTGGATCATCGGGGGCACCGACTATGTGGGTCAGGGGTGGCGGATGTTGATGGAATGCCTGTCCACAGGCCGGGCGATTTCGCTGCCGGCGGTGGGCACAACCACCATCAAGGCCGCCCTGCGCGCGACTTCAGCCTATGCAAGAATCCGGCGCCAGTTCGGTATTCCCATCGGCATTATGGAAGGGGTGGCCGAACCCATCGCCCGACTGGTCAAGAATGCGTATCAATATGAGGCGGCGCGGGCGGTGACAGCGGCGATGGTGGATGTGGGGCAGAAACCATCGGTGATTTCGGCGTTGCTGAAATACAGGGCGACCGAAGCCATGCGGGTGGCGTTAAATGACGCCATGGATGTGCACGGGGGCCGGGCGATTTGTGACGGACCGTCAAACTATCTGTTTTCCGGTTATCAAACCGTGCCGGTGGCCATCACTGTTGAAGGGGCCAACATCTTAACCCGCACCCTGATTACCTTCGCGCAAGGGGCGTTGCGGGCCCATCCATTTCTTTATGCCGAAATCAGCGCCGCCCAGAACCCGAACCGTTCAGAAGGCGTGCGCCAGTTTGACCTCGCGTTTGCCGGCCACTCCGGTTTCATGTTGCGCAATATTCTGGCCAGTTTTGCCCACAATCTGACAGGGGGGAGATTTGCCGGTGGCGGGGCGACGGGGCCGTTAGCCCATTGGCACCGGCAATTGCGGCGCTATTCCCAGTCATTTGCGCTGGTGGCGGACTGGGTGGTGGTTCTGCTCGGGGGGGCGCTAAAACGCAAACAGCGCATTTCGGGGCGCATGGCTGATGTTCTGTCCGATCTTTACCTGCTTTCAACCGTGTTAAAACGGTGGGAGGATGACGGGCGGATCACCGAAGATCTGCCGATCGTGGAGGCGATTGCACGGGACCGGGTGTTTGCCATCGAGCGCAGTCTGGCCGAGGTGTTTGTCAATTTCCCCAACCCGTTCATCCGGTTCGTCATGGGTATCCTGGTGTTTCCGCTCGGGCGCCGGGCCAAAGGTTCCAGCGACCGGGAGAATACGCGAATGGCCCGGGCGGTGCTGGAACCCTCGGCCCAGCGCGACCGGCTTACCCAGGGCATCTATGTCAGCCACGACCCGAAGGATGTCACCGGGGTGCTGGAAGACGGGTTGATCAAGGTGCACGCGGCGGCGGAAGCGGAAACCAAGTTCATTCGGGCACTGAAAAAAGGCATTATTGAACGGCGGCTGGATCGCGATGCCATAAAAGACGCGGTGGCGGCGGGTGTGCTCGATGAGGCGGAAGCCGAGTTGTTGCGGGTCGCCGACGAGGTGACCGACCGGGTTATTCGGGTGGATGACTTTGCGCCCGAAGCGCTGGTGACACATCGGGCGAATGAAACCGCAAAAGCGGACAACACGTCCGCCGCGCAATAGGACTTCAAAGTAATCCGGGCAGATATCGAGGACTATTCCATTGGCTAAACCCCTTGTCATGCAGCCCAAGCTGCCAAAAACCCGCCATTGGCGCTTTCATCTCGATTTTGAAAAAATCGGCTGGCTGGTGATCGATACGCCGGGGGCGTCGGTCAATGTGCTCAGCACCGAGGCGATTACCGAGTTGGAAAGCCTGGTGGTGCGGTTCGAGGACCTGATCGCGGGGGACGAACTGGTCGGTATTGTCGTCATGTCGGGCAAGAAAAGCGGGTTTATCGCCGGGGCCGATGTGACCGAATTTGATGCCATGAGCGATCCGGCCATTTTGCCCGGAGCGTTACGCCGGACCCATGCCGTGTTTGAGCGGATCGAAAAGCTCAAGGCGCCGGTTGCGGCGTGTATTGACGGGTTTTGTCTCGGGGGCGGGCTGGAACTGGCGCTGGCGTGTCATTATCGCATCGCGGTTGCATCCGATAAAACCCGGCTTGGGTTTCCCGAGGTTAAACTGGGGCTGTTTCCGGGGTTCGGTGGCACCGGCCGTTCGATTAAGGCAGCGGGGCCGATTGCGGCCATGACGGCGATGCTGACCGGGCGGGCCTATGTGGCGCGGGCGGCCAAAGCCATGGGATTGGTGGACAAGCTTGTGCCCCATCGTGACAATTTGCGCTGGGAGGGCCGCAAGGCGGTTTTGAGCCGGCGGCGCTCAAAGGGTGCGGGGTTTTTCGCCCGGCTGCCGGCCATGGGGCCGATGAGGCGCATAAGCGCCCAGAAAATGACAGCCCGGACGGCGGCCAAGGCCAACCGGAAACACTATCCGGCGCCGTTTGCCCTCATCGATCTGTTTGAGCGGCGCGGTGACCGGCCCGAGGCGATGATCCGGGGGGAAATCGAGCCGTTTGTAAATCTGATGGGGTCCGACACGGCGGTCAATCTGCGGCGGTTGTTTTTTCTCAGCGAGGGCTTGAAAAAACAGCGGGCGCGCGGGGCCGATGCGCCGCTGATCCGGCGGGTGCATGTGGTGGGCGCCGGGGTGATGGGGGGCGATATTGCCGCGTGGTGCGCCTCTCGCGGGCTTGATGTCACGTTGCAGGATCTTGATGAGGCGCGTATCCAGCCGGCTCTCATACGGGCAAAGAAACTGTTTCAGAAGCGGCTGAAAAAACCGGTGGCGGTGGCGTCGGCCATTTCGAGGTTGCGCATGGATGTAGCGGGGGCGGGCATTGGCCGGGCCGATGTAATCATTGAAGCGATTGTGGAAAATCTGGAGATCAAACGCACCCTGTTTGCCGATCTTGAACAACAGGCCGGAGCCCATGCCATTCTGGCCACCAATACGTCTTCCATACCGCTGGAAAAAATCGCCACGGCCCTTAAAAAACCGGGCCGGCTGATCGGGCTGCATTTTTTCAATCCGGTGGCGCAACTGCCGCTGGTGGAAGTGGTGCGGGGGGAAAAGAACGACGACAGGGCGGTGGCGGCGGGGTGCTCGTTTGCCCTGGGGATCGGTAAAAGCCCGGTGGTGGTGAAAAGCGCACCGGGCTTTTTGGTCAATCGCGTGTTGATGCCCTACATGATCGCGGCGGTGGCCCGGGTTGAAAACGGGGAAAGCGCGGAACTGCTTGATGCGGGCGCTGTGGCGTTCGGCATGCCCATGGGGCCGATCGAACTCATGGATACCGTCGGGCTCGATATCGCCAAAAATGTGGCCGAAGAACTTGGCCATCCGGTACCAAAAGAAAGCCGGCTGGCGCGGCTGGTGGCGGCGGGCAAGCTGGGACGCAAAACCGGTGAGGGCTTTTATACCTGGCAGGCGGGCAAGGTGCGCAAGGATGCCGCCCCGGCATTTGCCGACCTGGAAGGGCTGGGGCGCGATCTGGTCAAGCCCCTGGTGGACGAGGCCGAATTGTGCGTTGCCGAGGGGATCGTTGCTTCACGTGATCTGGCCGATATCGGGATCATTCTGGGCACCGGATTTGCGCCATTTCTGGGCGGGCCGCTGAAGGCCCGGGCCGACGGCAAGGCGTAAAGGGAAAATCATGGCAACCAACTCACTTCGAAAAGTCGTAATCGTCGGTGGGAGCCGCATCCCGTTTTGCCGGGCCTATACGGGCTATGTGGAGGAAAGCAATCTGTCGATGCTGACCGGGGCGTTCAATGGGCTTGCCGACCGGTTTGCCCTTAAGGGTGCCCATATCGACGAGGTCATGGCGGGCGCGGTGCTGGGCCATTCGCGGGATTTCAACCTGGCCCGGGAGGCGGCGCTGAATGCGGGGTTTGCCCCTTCAACGCCGGGCACAACGCTGCAAATTGCCTGTGGCACCTCCTTGCAAGCCGCCATTGCGCTTGGCGCGAAAATTGCCACCGGGGAAATAGAGTGCGCAATTGCAGGGGGCGCGGACACGGTGAGCGGCTCGCCGATTGTGTTCGGGTCAAAGTTCTCAAGCCGGCTGGTGGGCCTGAGCCGGGCACGGACCCTGGGCCAGCGGCTGGGGGTTTTCAAGGGGTTCAGCTTTGGCGAACTAAAACCGGTGGCGCCATCGGTGAATGAACCGCGCACCGGGCTGTCCATGGGCCAGCATTGCGAGCTTATGGCACGGGAATGGGGTATTGAACGGGCGGCCCAGGATGAGCTGGCCTATCGCAGCCATATCAATGCGGCAAATTCCTACACGCAGGGGTTTCACGATGATCTGGTGGTGCCCCATGCCGGGGTGATGCGCGACAATAACATCCGCCCGGACACCAGCGTGGAAAAGATGGCGGGGATGAAACCCGCTTTTGACAAGAAGTCGGGCAAGGGCACGTTAACGGCGGCCAATTCAACGCCCCTAACCGATGGTGCGTCCGCGGTTTTGCTGGCCAGCGAGGACTGGGCGAAAGAACGCGGGCTGCCCATTCTGGCCTATCTGGCCGGCGGCGCGGTGGCGGCCAACGATTTTGCGGGGGGGGATGGATTGCTGATGGCACCAACCGTTGCGGTTTCGAACCTTCTGGCGCGCAAGAAAAT
>JAADFY010000045.1 GCA_013152625.1 Alphaproteobacteria bacterium | reverse complement strand
AGATCATCAACCAGCCCGGCCACCAGCGGCGCCTCCGGCCCCACCACCACCAGCGAGATATCCTCGGCCCGGCACAGGGCAATGATGGCCCCGTGGTCGGTCATATCGATGTCGAACAGTCTGGCATGGGCGCCGATGCCGGGATTGCCGGGGACGGCGATCAGCCGGTCGACACGGGGCGATTTTTTCAAAGCTGCCGCCAGCGCATGCTCCCGGCCCCCCGAACCGATCAAAAGCACATTCACCAGCGCACCCCCCGTTGGCCTGCGCCATATCACGGGCATGCTGTGAGTCGATAGTGCGGCCCGGCGCTGCGGAGGGTCTTGACGCGAGCGCCAATGCGCGCCACGCCTTGATCCATGAGCACCGAGCCGACAAACGCCGCCGAATTTACGGTCGCAGAGATTTCCATCGCCCTGAAAAGGACGGTGGAGGAAAAATTCGGCTATGTGCGCGTGCGCGGCGAAATTTCCGGCTATCGCGGCCCCCATTCGTCGGGCCACGCTTACTTTTCCCTCAAAGACGACAAGGCCCGTCTTGAGGCGGTGGTTTGGCGCGGGGTCTTTTCCCGGCTCGCCCATAAGCCCGAAGAGGGCATGGAAGTGGTGGCCACCGGCAAGCTGACCACATACCCCGGCTCATCAAAATATCAGATCGTCATCGACCGGATCGAGCCGGCGGGGGCAGGGGCCCTCATGGCCATGCTCGAAAAACGCCGCAAGCTGCTGCTTGCCGAGGGCCTGTTCGATCAGGGGCGCAAGAAACCACTGCCCTTTCTGCCCGCCACCATCGGCGTGATTACCTCGCCCACCGGCGCGGTTATTCGCGATATCCTGCACCGGCTGGCCGACCGGTTTCCAACCAGAGTGATCGTCTGGCCGGTGCGTGTTCAAGGCGAACCGTGCGCTACCGATGTGGCCGCCGCCATAAACGGTTTTAACGCCCTGCCGGCGGCGGGGCCGGTGCCCCGCCCTGATCTGATTATTGTTGCCCGGGGCGGCGGTTCAATTGAGGATTTATGGGGCTTTAACGAGGAGATCGTTGTTCGGGCCGCCGCCGACAGCGATATTCCGCTTATATCCGCCGTTGGCCATGAAACCGATACCACCCTGATCGATTTTGCCGCCGACCGGCGCGCGCCCACCCCCACAGGGGCCGCCGAAATGGCGGTGCCCGTGCGTCTGGATCTTGTTGCCACCACAAATGAGCTTGGCCGACGGCACCGGGCGGCCATGGTCAGATTTGTTGTCAGCTTGCGGGACCGGTTACAGGCCGCAGGCGCCGGGCTGCCCAGCGCCCCGGATCTGCTTTCTGTGGCCCGTCAGCGCCACGATATGGCCGAACAAAAACTCAGCGCATCCCTGTCGGCTCTAATTGCGGTCAAAAACTTTGCCCTGGCCCGAACCGCACCGCGCCTGTCGCCCGTTCATCTGCGGGCCCGCACGGACCAGTTGGCTCAAAGGGTGGATAGCGTTGGGGCCCGGCTGCGCCCGGCCATAAATCGCCGGCTTGAATTCTTTCATCAGCGCCTCGGGGCTGCGGCGCGCCTGAAGGACAACCTGGGTTATCTCAACGTGCTCCGGCGTGGTTATGCTCTGGTGACCGATGCCGGGGGTCAGATCGTGCGCCGGGCCAGCGATGTCGGGCCGGGGGCCGCGCTGCACATAAAACTGGCCGATGGGGAACTTGATGCGGTGGCACAAGGGGTGGTCGGGTCAGCGCCGGCCCCGACAAAAAAACCCTCCCGGCCTAAAATCAGACGGGAACCGGGCAGCGGCGGCTCCCAGAGCGAACTATTTTGACAGCCCCGCCAATCCGACCTATTTTGCGCCCATGAATATCCATGATCAGAAATTCGGCGCCAGCGAAGCCAATGTCCGGTATCTGGACGGGGATTTTGTCGTATTGCGGCCCGGCACCTTTGTGCGCTGTGCCCTTACCGGTGCCCCCATTCCCATCGAGGACCTGACCTACTGGAACGTCGACCGGCAGGAGGCCTATGCCAGCCCGTCCGTGGCCATGGACGCCAGCCTGGCCGACCGCAAAGCCCGCGCCCCCAAAAACGAAATAACCTAACCCCCGTCCGCCAGCCTTTTGGCTCTCTCAAGACACTCATCCAGCGCCTGCCCCAGCCGGGCGGAATATTTTGTCAGGTCTTTTTCCCCCGCCGGCACATAAATCGGTTCGCCCATGGCCACCACCAGACGCGAAAACGGCAGGTTGATCTGCATCCTGTCCCAGTTTTTTAACGTAATGCGCCGCGACGACGAGACCGCGAGCGGCATAATGGGCCGCCCGGTCATGCGCGAAATCATCGGCACCCCATCGGAAACGTGACGGCCGCGAACCGGGGGAATATCTGCCGTCAGCATCAACGACCCTCCCGAGTTGACCATCCGGATCATTTTACGCAGGGCCATGGCACCGCCGCCGGCCCGATTGCCCTTTCGCGTGGCGCCCGCCCCCTCGATTATCGTCAGACCGAGGGATCGGGCCGCCGAAGCCATGATCAACCCGTCGCGATGGGGAGATGTCAAAAGGGCGACTTTTTCCGGATCGGGCGCCAGAAGTTTCAGCGCCGGCGAACCCTGCCCGTGCCAGGAGACAAAAATCAGCGCGCCATCGCCCGCCAGCCGTGCCCGGGCTTCCGGCGGATCGAAGATGACTTTTGAACTTGCAACGGTTGTGCGGATCAGTCCGCCAAACAGGTGCCGACCCGCCCATATCCGGGCTTTGGGCGTATCAAAAAACCCCCGGCGTCTGGCCATCCGAGGGGCTCAGGCCGTGCCCGGTTCCGGTGTGGCCCCGGGGTCCAGAAGCCGGTGCAGATGGACCACGAAATACCGCATATGGGCATTATCGACGCTGCCCTGCGCCTTGCGCTTCCACACATCGTAGGCCGCCGCATAGTTTGGATAGACGCCGACGATATCCACCTTGCCCAGATCGCGAAACGTGACCTCGTCCAGATCCTCCAGTTCGCCACCGATTACCAGATGCAACAGTTGGGTTTCCGACCCCTCATTCATGATTGTCTTATCTCCGCTGGTTGTTCGGCATGTCCGGTTTGCGGACAGCCGTAAATATCGATCAGGGCCGCGCTTAAGGGCCCGAAAAGCGCCGGATCAGCGGTCGCCGCCAATGCCCCGTGCCGCACTTCGGCGGTATTGAACACCATTTCGGTGCGGCACACATCGCTTACGCGTATGCCCGCCTCCGACAAAACCAGCACCGCCGCTGCGATATCCCAGTCCTGTGCCCCCCGCCGGGCCACCACCGCGTCCAGGGTGCCGTTGGCCAGCTGCATGAGCCGGTAGGCCAGCGAGGAGACCGCCGCCCCCCGCTCAAACGCGATGCCTGCTGCATTGAGCACCTTGTGTACCGCGCCCGGGGTTGGAATGACCGGCGGCGTGTGCAGCGATCTGGTTTCCCGCAACAAAAGCTCTCCGTTAAGCCGGGCTCCGGCCCCGGCAACCGCGTCGTACATTTCATCCCGGGCCGGGGCGTATATCACCCCGGTGACTGGCCGGCCCGCTTCCACCACGGCCACCGAAATGCACCAGCTGTCATCGCCACGAATATAACCCCGTGTCCCATCGATGGGATCGACCACGAACAGCCGGTGCCGTTCCAGACGATCAAAATTGTCCGGGGTTTCTTCGCTCAGCCAGCCATAGTCGGGCCGGGCGGCCAGCAGCACGGTGCGCAAATACTCATCGATGGCCATATCCGCCTCGCTGACCGGGGAGGCATTGGCCTTGGACCAGCTTTTCACCTCCCGGCGGAAATACCCGCTGCCGATGATCCCGGCGGCGACCACTGCGCTGCGGATCAGCTCCCGGTCTGAAAAAATCTGGTCGTCAAATGACAATAGGGTTCCGATATCTTTTTACAAAGCGCTGCTCCGAATCAAATGGACCTACCCGACCCCGCCCCCCGGGGCAAGAACCAACCGATGCGGTTAACCGCCCGTTACACCTGGTCAGATCATGCTAACCCTTTTCAAAACAACAAAAATTTAACCCAGTTTCTTAAGCGGGATCGTAAGGGCTGGCGGGTATGTTGGCCCCATAAACCGGAGCCATAAAAAAGAAGCTCTTGGAAGTTTACACGGGATAAAGGCAGTTCAATGTTGCGTTTTTGCATGAAAGGCGATGGGGGAGTTGTTGTCACCCTTGCCAAATCGGGCGAGGCAACGCCGGGAGCGCACCTGCCGCCGCCGGTGCCCGCCAACGACAATGGCGAAGTTGAGGAACTCAAAACCGTCACCGTCCGCCGCCGCCTTGAAAAAAGCGGTCTGGAAATCAAGGTCAAGGTGCCGGTGACCGACTACTTTGGCGTTGCGGTGGCCACCTCGATTACCGAAGAAGGCGTCCTGTCCAGTACCATTGAACTGGTCCATCGTGATGAGGCGCTCAACTACCGCGTTTTTTCCGAAGAGGGCAACTATGCGGTGGTGGCGGAGTGGCAGAACTGGGGCAAACACCTCAATTTGCCGTTGTTCATTCGCGACGGGCGCGGAAAACTGATCGCCTATTCCCAGCATGTGGGTGGTGTTCTGGTGGGGGATGGCTCCAACCGGCGCCGACTGGCCTCCAACACCAACCGGCGGCCAAGGTTTTTGAACCGGCGCCATCTGGGCATCGTTCCCGGCGGGCATTAAGCGTTTCCAGGAAAAGTGGAGACCGGTTTTCCGTCCGGAAACGCGACAACAAAGAACCAGGAGCTCTCGTTTTTGATTCCATCAAAACGAGAGTTCTAGAGCGTGTCACCGATAAGTGGACACCGGTTATCGGATAAATGACACGCTTAAACAAAGGATTAGACTGCAGTTTTGATTCCATCAAAACGAGAGTTCTAAGCTAAAATCTGTATTCCACCCAGAAACTCAGGACCAGCGCCAGGCCAACCCAGTGGTTGGCCTTGAACCGGGTCAGGCAGTTGGCCGGATCGTCCGGTTTCAAGGTGAGCACCTGCCACAGTAAAAGGGCCGGGGCCGGCCAGCTCACCAGCAAAAACAGGGTGCCCGCTGACGCTGCAAGCCCGGCCCAGATCCACAAGCCCGCCGCCAGAACATAAAAGCCGAATACGGCCAGCCGCACATGCCGGCCGAACAGGCGGGCCGTTGAGCGCACCCCCACCAGCGCGTCGTCTTCGCGATCCTGAAGGGCGTATATCGTATCGTACCCGATCACCCAGGCAATGCAGCCGGCATATAGCAGATATGCGGGCCTGTGCAGGGCACCAAAATCGCTCGCCCAGCCCATGAGCGCGCCCCAGCTGAACGCCAGCCCTAAAAACAGTTGCGGCCAGAAGGTAATCCGTTTCATGAACGGGTAAATCGCGATCAATACCAGCGAACCCAGCCCCAGCCAGATCGTATAGGTATTGAACTGGACCAGAATTAAAAGCCCCGCCAGCGCCAGCGCGACCATGAACAGTATGGCGCCGGTCAGCCCGATCTGTCCCGAAACCAGGGGGCGCGAACGGGTTCGTTCCACCTTGGCATCAATATCGCGGTCGATAATGTCATTAAAAACACAACCCGCCCCGCGCATGACCACAGCCCCGGCCAGAAACAGGGCCAAAACACCCCAGGCGGGAAAGGCAACCATCGGCCGGGCCACCGCCGCCAGGGCCAGCGACATGGCGCATGGCCAGAACAAGAGCCAGAAGCCGATCGGGCGGTCCAGCCGCGCCATGCGTAACCAGGGCCGCAAAAAAGTCGGGGCCAACCGGTCCACCAGATTACCGCGAGGGGCATCGGCTACACTTTTGTCCACTGGGTTTCCTGCCATTTGTGCTCCCCGGGTTGCTTGCTGAATTCTTCCCGCCGATATTCGTTAATGTCAACGATGTTTAACTCAGGTGTTGCCCCATTGACGTTGATTCAGGCAATCATCGGTGATTGGCGATAAAAGCATTGATCTATGAGCAATGCTGGCTATTGTCGCTCGAAATTCGGCACCAGCCAGGAATTGCCAGCTATCATGTCCGGTGGGATAAAGCATACAGAGCCGATCCTTGATCGAGCGGACCTCGTTTCGTCCCTTGAAAAGGGGTGCAAACCGCCCGCCGCGTGGCGCATCGGCACCGAACACGAAAAGTTCGTGTTTCACACCGCTGACAACTCGTCGGTATCCTATACGGGAAAAAACGGAATTGGTGCTTTGCTTGGTGCTCTTGCCGGTCGGACCGGTTGGACACCGGTTATGGACCATGGCCGCATAATTGGTCTCAAAGACGAGGAAAAAGCCGCCTCCATTTCCTTGGAGCCCGGCGGCCAGTTCGAGCTTTCGGGCGCCCCCCTTCGCGATATGCACGCAACCTGTTCCGAAACCCACGCCCATTTGCGCCTTTTGAGCGAAGTTGCCGGCCCCATGGGCCTGGGCTTTCTGGCCATGGGCGTTGCGCCCACCTGGACCATGGATGAAGTCGCGCGCATGCCCAAAAGCCGTTATGCCATCATGGCCCCCTATATGGAGAAGATGGGCACCCTGGGCACCACCATGATGTTCCGCTCGTGCACGGTGCAGGCCAATCTCGATTTTTCCTCCGAGGCCGATATGGTCAAAAAACTGCGTGTCGGTCTTGCCCTGCAACCGGTTGTCACCGCCCTGTTCGCCAATTCCCCGTTTGTAAATGGGGCCCCCAGTGGCTTTTTGTCCTATCGCAGCCATGTCTGGCAAAACACCGACCCCGACCGCACCGGCATGCTCCCGTTCGCCTTTGAGGACGGGATGGGTTTTGAGCGGTATGTGGACTATGCTCTTGATGTGCCCATGTATCTGGTGGTGCGCGATGGTGAGTACATCAATTGCGCCGGCGAGAGTTTTCGGGATTTTTTTGAAGGAAAACTGCCCCAGTTGCCCGGCGAGTATCCCACCATGGCCGACTGGGAAGAGCATTTAACGACGATTTTCCCCGAAGTGCGCTTAAAGAGCTTTCTTGAAATGCGCGGCGCCGATTGCGGGCGCTGGGAGGAAATATGCGCCCTGCCGGCCTTGTGGACCGGCATTTTCTATGATGTAGACGCACTGGAGGCGGCCTGGAGCCTGGTGCGCGACTGGACGGAACCGGAGCGCGAAAACCTGCGCATCGAAGTGGCCAGAACGGCGCTGGCAACCCCGTTTCGCGGGGGCACGGTTCTGGATGTCGCCCGTCAGATCCTGGCCATTGCCCGCAAGGGGCTTGAAAAACGAAACATTCGCAATTTTGAAAATCTCGACGAAACGGTTTTCCTTCGGCCCCTGGAGGCCATCGCCGATAGCGGGCGTACCCGGGCTGAAGAGCTGCTCGAACTTTATGAAGGGGAATGGGGCGGCGATCTGTCAAAAATATTCAAGGCCCGGGCCTATTAGGGCTGTTCGCATCTAACAGGCTGCCGCCATTATTATTCCCGCACCACCCCGGACTTGATCCGGGGTCTCGTTCAATTTGCGATGAGGTCCCGGCTCAAAGGCCGGGACGGTACGTATTTCTCAAAGGCACACGCATCACCTATATCTCTGACCCAAATTTCAGCGAGCTTCAACGCGAGCCGGCGGAGCGGTTGTCAGGAGTGAGACGGACCACAAAACGATCCGGTGGACCGTTTTGCCGTCGAACGGGTCCCGGTTTTCCGTCCGACAACGCGACCAAGTAAATAACAGCGCCGCCCCTCGCGGAGCCGGTAGCGCAGCTATTCGGCGTGAGGCCAAAAAGAGACAAAAGAACCGAAGCGTATACTAAACTGTTCTGCCTCGGACTAAATCGGTGGGTCTGGCAACCTACCCTGCCTTCGGGATCCCCGGGCGGTTTACGTCACCGGGACCACCGCCAGCATTTCCTGTTTTGCACTCATGCGCCTGATGAGCCGGAGGGCCGTTAAAATGGCGATCAGTGCAAACGGGAGACCGCCCACCAGCACCCCCCAGGCAATGCCTTCCAGTCCGCCCCACAGCGCCCCGAAATAGATGAACGGCACGACCCCAAGGGTTTGCCGGGCCCAGTTGAAATAGGTCGCCCATAACGGTTTGCCGAGATTGTTGAAGGCGGCGTTGGTAACGAACATGAAGCCGTTGAAAAGAAATGCGCCGGCGGCAATGGCGCAAAACAGATTGATCATGAGTGCCATATCGCCGGTGGCCGAATAAGCGGTAATGATCGCATTGCGGGCCAGATAAAGCGCACCCCAGGCCAACAGCACATAAACCACGTTAAAAATCATCGCATCGATGAATGTGCGCCGCACCCGGTCCATGCGGCCCGCCCCCACATTTTGCCCGATGATTGGCCCCACTGCGCCTGAAAGGGCAAATATGGTGCCAAAAGCCAGGGGGATCAGACGGTCCACCACCGACTGCCCGGCCAGTGCCGCATCGCCGAACTCGGCGATTTTGTTGGCGATTAAAAAAGCCCCCACCGGCGCCGCCAGATTGGTAACCAGGGCCGGGCCGGCCAGGGCCCAGATCTTGATCGTATCGGCGATCAGCCGGCCCATCTTCGGCCAGTCGACCATTTTGTGGACCCCGAGCACATAATAAAGGCCCAGCCCCGCGAATGCGAACCGTGTCAGCAGCGAAACAATGGCCGCCCCGGTCACTTCCATGCCGAACGTAAAAATGAACAGGGGGTCAAGGATTGCGGTTGCCGCCCCCCCGATCAGGGTAATGTACATGGAGCGTCTGGCGTCGCCCCTGGCCCGCAGGAGGCCCATGCAGGTCATGCCCACACTCATGAATGGCATGCCGGGCAAAATAATGCGTAAATAAGTCTGGGCATACCTCAGAGCGTCGCCTTCGGCATTCAAGATAGCCAAAAACCAGTCGGTCAGCGCCAGCATCACCACCGCAACACCAACGTTGAACACAAACACCATGATCAGCGCCGTGCCGGCAAGGCTGCGCGCTTCGCCCTCACGGCCCCCCCCGATGGCCCGTGCCACCAGAACCGAAGACCCGATCATCATCCCCACTGAAATGGCGATCATGAACCCAATGACATAAGAGGCGCGTCCCACGGCCGCGGTCTGGGCAGCGTCGCCCAAGAGGCTGATATAGAACAGGGTGATGGCATCGACGAAAAATATGGCCATCAGCCCCACCGCTGACGATGCGGTCATGACAAGCACATGGCGCATGGTGGAGCCGGTGACAAACACCGCGGCCCCGGCGCTGGCCTCGCTGGACTGTGACATAGTAGCGCGGCCCCGATGTCGCTTGAAAAGAGAGTTTTCCGGCAGAACTGCCAATAGCGGATATAGCGGGCCCCGGCGCCCTTTGCCCATCGGGGTTCAACAGCCCGGGCGCCTCCCCGAAAAGCATAAGGGGAGCAACACCAGCGTGTTACTGGAAATTATCAGGGCAGGGCGGCAAATCCCTCGGCGAACCCGTTAAGCGACACCGGAATGCCCACGCCCTCTTCGGGGGTGCGAAACACCACAAACAACGCCGTTGTCCCGTTCGACATCTGGTCCACCAGCGTATCGTCCAGCAGAACTTCCACTAAACAGCCATTGGGCGAACAGCGGACAAACCCCACCCGCCCCAGATCGGTTTCATCCACCCGCAGCCCGAGCCCGTTTTGCAAAAGAACCCCCAGCGGCGCCAGCACCCGCAGCAGCCGGGCCTGACCGTCGGCGGTTTTAAGAACTGCGACGCTCAGGGCCACATTCGGCTGATCTTCCGCCGTCACATTCTGAATTAACGCGCATTGCTCGAAACTGGCGCCGGGCGGTGTGTCGCACGACATCTGCCAGTCACCATGCTGGGCGACCACAACCCCTTGCGCCCCTGCCGGCACCGGAACGGCCACCGCCAGAAAAGCCGCCGCCAATAGCTGAAATAATTTTCGGGTCCAGAACAAGTTCAGTTCTCCATTCGATCCGGTTTGATCAGGCGCGCAACTCCCCCGGTCGCCTGACACCTGTGTTGCCTGTCCGGGGCGCCCAAGTCAATCAGGCGCGATTGCGTGGGGGTGCCCGGAATTCATCCAATCACCGTCACACCAGCGACAAACTGCGGCCAGCATGTGACGAACCCGGTGTTTTATTTTCGCGCCGGGAATCGCTTGCGCAAATATGACGCAGCGGTTGTTTCACACCCCGAATTGCCATGGCTGCGTGGATGTGGTTTAGCTAAAACTGGTCGGAGTGCCTCGATTGAGTCGCGTTTTGGCCGGGTTGTCTGGAGCGGGATTTGCCCCCGGAGATCAGATAACCGGGAGGGTTGACCTGGAACGCGGACACAGTTTGTGGGCCGCGCTTTAGTGGCGCCGGTTTTTAGTACGGAAAAATCGCTTTCCGGGGGTTGAGACGAGCGACAGGTACGCTAATAGTGTGCAGCAGGTGCGCCGGTGTTGGGGCAAGAGAGCGGCAAGAGAGCGGCAAGAGAGCGGGCAAGTGATGGGGCAGGCGAGGGGGGAATAAACAAAAGTCTGTCGGCGGCAGGAACGGTTTGGCCTACAATCCATCGGTCTGGCCTGCAATCTTGAGTGCCGTTGTTTCCAGAGTATCAATTTCACGCTCGGCCCTATCTGGTCCGCTCCGAACGCGGCAACGCAAAAACGCCGGAGCGGCTGGCTACAGGACAAACCACCGGTTACAGAAAACGACCGGTTACATAAAAAAGAGAAATTTTGGCCGCAGGACGTGCCGGCCGCAGGACAATACAGATTTTGGAACACCTCAAGGGGATTGCAGTGACGGCCAGCTTTTCGCGAATTTTCGGACCTTTGATCGCAACCGTTGTCGGCATGACCGGCATGATCGCCCTGGGCGCCTCCGCGTTGGCACAGACCGGAAGGCCCATACCCGGCGGTATCCAGTTGCAGGAGTCTGCGACAATCATCATGGACTCCACCATCGCATTCAATAACGGGCTGCTGATGTGGATTATCGGCGGCGTTGTTCTGTTTGTGCTGCTGCTGTTGTTGTGGGTCATGATCCGCTACAACCGGCGCGCCAACCCCGTTCCATCGAAAAACACCCACAACGCTATTCTTGAGGTGGTCTGGACCGTGGTGCCCATTGCCATTCTCGTGGTCATTGCCGTGCCCTCGTTCGGAATTCTTTCCGATCAGCTCACCCTGCCCGATGGCGAGCGGAAATATCTGGGCTCGTCGATTTTTGACCGCCAGGGCGGCACGGTGGTTCCCGCCGCCGAGGTCACCATCAAGGCCACCGGATATCAGTGGTACTGGGGATACGAATATGTCGACAATGCCAACGCCGGCTTCGAATCGTTCATGTTGACTGAAGCCGAGATCGCGGCACAAAAACCCGGTGAGCCGCGCCTGCTGGCGGTGGACAATGAACTGGTTGTGCCCGTCAATACAACGGTCCGCCTGCTGGTGACCGCCGCTGATGTCATTCACGCCTATGCCGTTCCCTCCTTTGGGATCAAGATCGATGCGGTGCCCGGACGGTTGAATGAAACCTGGTTTAACGCCCGCAAGACCGGCATCTATTACGGCCAGTGCTCCGAGCTGTGCGGCAAGGACCACGGGTTCATGCCCATTGCGGTCCGCGTGGTTACCAAGGATGAATATGCAGCCTGGGTCAGCGCCCTTGAAGCCGATGGCAATCCGGACAACGCCAATTTGCTGCTGGCCAGCCTGAACTAGGGTCTGGACCCTAGAACTAAAAAAGCTACCTTCCGATGCCAGAGGGCGCCGGATCGAAACAAAAGAAACGATCGAAGGAAATTTGAAGAATGGCAAATGCACCTGCCGCCCGGCATGAGAGCGATCACAGCGCTCATGGTCATCCCACAGGTTGGAGGCGCTACGTCTATTCCACCAATCACAAGGACATCGGTACGATGTATCTTGTGTTTGCCATTTTCGGCGGCGTTGTCGGCGGTGCCCTGTCCGGCCTGATGCGCTGGGAACTGGCAGAGCCGGGAATTCAGATTTTCCAGGGGCTTGCGTCCATGGCCTACGGCCTTAACGGCGATGCGGCCATTGACGCCGGCAAGCACATGTACAACGTGTTTACCACCGCCCATGGCCTGATCATGATCTTTTTCATGGTCATGCCGGCCATGATCGGCGGGTTTGGCAACTGGTTCGTTCCCATCATGATCGGGGCGCCGGATATGGCCTTCCCGCGCATGAACAATATTTCGTTCTGGCTGTTACCGGCGGCGCTCATTATGCTTTTGATCTCGTTGTTTGT